>NZ_JBNHFG010000014.1:0-89513 GCF_059090025.1 Arthrobacter sp. Y3224198 | reverse complement strand
TGTTATGTGTTCTGTTCGGATCGGGCGGGCGCCGGGCCGCGCCGTGGCTTTGAAGCGGCCGGGTCTGCGGGATCGTCGTCGAGGCGCAGGCTGAGTGAGATCCGTTTCCGCTCCGGGTCTGCCTCCATCACCTTGACCTTCACCACCTGGCCGGATTTCACCACTTCCCGCGGGTCGGAAATAAACGTGGCGGACATCGCGGAGATATGCACCAGCCCGTCCTGGTGGACGCCGATGTCGACAAAGGCGCCGAACGCGGCCACGTTGGTGACCACGCCGTCCAGGATCATGCCCGGGCGCAGGTCGGAGATTCTCTCGATGCCCTCGGAGAACGAAGCCGTTTCAAACGCCGGCCGGGGATCGCGTCCGGGCTTCCGCAACTCGCTGATGATGTCCAGGACGGTGGGCAGGCCCACGGCCTCATCAACAAAGGATGCCGGGTCCAGCCCGTCCAGCGACGCGCCCGAGGCGCTCATGGTGGCTCCGGCTGCCGCCAGGACCTTCCGGGCAACGGGGTAGGACTCCGGGTGGACGCTGGTCCCGTCCAGAGGCTCCGTTCCGCCACTGATGCGCAGGAACCCGGCGCACTGCTCATAGGCCTTGGCGCCGAGCCGCGGCACCTGCAGCAGGTCCCGGCGCCGGGCAAAGGGACCGTTGGCGTTGCGGTAGGCCACGATGTTTTCGCTCAGCAGCGGTCCGACGCCGGCCACCCGGGCCAGCAGCGACGGCGAGGCGGTATTCACATCCACGCCCACGGCGTTGACGCAGTCCTCGATGACGGCGTCCAGGGAGCGCTCCAGCTTCGCCGGTGTCACGTCATGCTGGTACTGCCCCACCCCGATGGATTTGGGATCGATCTTGACCAGTTCGGCCAGCGGATCCTGCAGCCGGCGGGCAATGGACACAGCTCCGCGCAGGGAGACGTCCATGCCGGGCAGTTCGGCAGACGCCAGCGCCGAGGCCGAATACACCGAGGCGCCCGCTTCGGAGACCACCAGCTTGCGTACCGTTCCGGCGGGCAGCCGCCGGATCAGTTCGGCCGCCAGCCGGTCCGTTTCGCGCGACGCCGTGCCGTTGCCGATGGCGATGAGCTCCACGCCGTGGGCCGTGACGAGCCGGGCCAGTGCCGCCAGTGCCTCGTCCCACCGGTTTACGGGTGCATGCGGATAGACGGTGTCGGTGGCCACCACCTTCCCCGTACCGTCCACTACCGCCACCTTGACCCCGGTGCGCAGGCCCGGATCCAGGCCGAGAGTGCTCCGCGTGCCGGCCGGCGCGGCAAGCAGCACGTCCCGCAGGTTGGCGGCGAATACCCGCACTGCTTCGGTTTCCGCGTCGGTGAACAGCCGGACCCGAAGATCAACGGAGAGCTTCGCCAGGATCCGGCGCCAGGCCAGCTGCACGGTGGTCATCAGCCAGGCATCGGCCGCCCGGCCCCGGTCGGCCACGCCTAACCGGGCGGCAACGGAGCGTTCGTAGCGGGCCCGGGCTGCGGCCAGCGCCTCGGCATCGGCGGGATCGCCTTCGGTCAGCGTAAGCTCCAAGATGCCTTCCTTTTCACCTCGGAACAGGGCCAGCACCCGGTGGGAGGGCATCCCGGACGGCGACTGGGAGAAGTCGTAGTAGTCAGTGAACTTCCGCCCCTCCGTTTCCTTTCCGGCGCGCACCTGCGAGCGCATCCGGCCCTGCCTCCACAGCTTCTCGCGCTGCTCGGTCAGCAGGTCGGCATCCTGCGAGAGCCGTTCGATCAGGATGGCCCGCGCTCCGGCGAGCGCCTCCGGAACGTCTGGCACGGCGTCGCCCAGATACGCAGCGGCCTCCGCCTCCGGAGAACGGGACGGATCGGCCAGCAAGGCATCGGCCAGCGGCTCCAACCCGGCTTCACGGGCAATCTGGGCCTTGGTCCGGCGCTTGCTGCGGTACGGCAGGTAGATGTCCTCCAGCCGGGACTTGGTCTCGGCCCCGACGACGGCGGCCCGCAGCTCAGGCGTCAGCTTTCCCTGCGCGTCGATCGCGTCCAGGATGACGCGCCGGCGGTCCTGCAGGTCACGCAGATACCGCAGCCGCTCGTCCAGGTCCCGCAACTGCGCATCATCCAGGGTTCCGGTGGCTTCCTTGCGGTAGCGCGCAATGAACGGGACCGTGGCACCGCCGTCGAGCAGTTCCACGGCGGCACGGACCTGCCACGGCGCTACGCCCAGTTCGCGGGCAAGCTGGGCAATGACCTGTTCCTCCGCGGAAGCGGCAGAGGCGGCGGACGGGCTGGGGGCGGGCTCTACGGCGCTAAGACTCACCCGGGTAATTCTTCCCCATCCACCTCACCTGTGGCGAGCACCCCCAGGCGGAGCCGTCAGTCCTGTTCCGTAAACAGCTGGCGGTGTGCACTCAGCAGCTCCACTTCCGGGCGGGCAGCGACCAGCCGCTCGACGGCGTCTAGCACCTCCACAACATGGGCACGGTCTGCGGCCACCAGTCCCACGCCGATACCGGACCGGCGGTGCAGCTCAAGGGACGCGACCTCGGCGGCGGAAACATCGAACCGGCGCCGCAGCTCGGCCAAGATGGGCCGGACAACCGAACGTTTCCCCTTCAGGGAATGCACGTCTCCCAGCAGCAGGTCCAGTTCCAGCGCACCGATCCACATGGCTCCATCCTTGCCGCGGCGGACCGGCTTGTCACGTGCCCCTGCAGCGCCCGGACGGCCGGTGTTATGTTCGAAGTATGGCAACACAGCTCCCTGCACACCGGTCCCCCCGGCGGAGGAATCTTCTGTCCGGCCTGTTGTTCGGCGTCGGCCTGGCGGCCTTTGTTGATGAAGTGGTATTCCACCAGCTGCTGCAGTGGCACCACTTCTATGACCGCTCCACCACCTCCGTAGGACTGTTTTCGGACGGCCTGTTCCATGCCTTCGGCTGGTTTGCCGTGGTGGCGGGATTGTTCCTGTTCGCTGACCTGCGGCGCTGGCACGAGGTTCTGCTGCAGCGCTGGGTGGGTGGGTTGCTGCTCGGCACCGGCGCCTTCCAGCTTTATGACGGGACGGTGCAGCACAAGCTGATGGGCCTGCACCAGATCCGGTACGAGGTGGACCTGCTGGTGTACGACACGGTCTGGAACACGATTGCCGTCCTGCTGCTGGCCGCGGGTCTGATACTGATCTACCGCACCCGAGCTGCGGTTCCGCCGAACCTGGCGGAGCGGGCAGCCAACGCCGATGCATGACCACGGCGGCGGCTCCGCGGAGTCGCTGTTCTTCATCCCCGCCGTAGCGGCCCTGGTGGTCTACTGGGCGGGTGCCCTTTCCCCGCGGTCCGGGCACTGGCCCTGGTACCGGACCGCATTCTTTACACTCGGGGTAGCCGCGGTGCTGGTAACGGTGCTGAATCCGCTGGCGGGCCTGGCCCACCGGGACTTCGCCGTCCTGAGCCTGACCCACCTGCTGGCCGGGATGCTCTCGCCGCTTCTGCTGGTGCTCTCGCGTCCCTTTACCCTGGCGCTGCGCACCCTGGATGTCTTTCCCGCCCGGCGCCTGTCCCGCCTGCTGCGCAGCCGCTTTATCCGCTTCCTGGCCTTCCCCGTCACTGCGGCCGTATTGAACACCGGCGGCATGATCCTGATGTTCCGTACCCGGTTGCTGCAGGGCATGCAGGAATCCATGCCGGTGCACTGGCTGGTGACCTTCCACCTGCTCGCGGCCGGCTACCTGTTCACCGCCGCCATCATCGGCCGCGACCCTTCCCCGCACCGCGCCGGTTACCGGCTCCGGGCCGTGGTGCTCATCCTTTCCATTGCCGCACACAACATCCTGGCCAAAAGCATCTACGCGGATCCGCCGGCCGGTGTCCCGGCGGCAGCCGCCGAGCAGGGCGCGCTGGTGATGTACTACGGCGGCGGAGTCCTGGAACTGGTGCTGATAGTGCTGCTGTGCAGGCAGTGGTTCCAGTGGTCGAGGCCGCGGTCCCGAATCGCTTCCGCACCCCATCCTCAGTAAGCTTACTAAGTTGGATGCCGGCTGCGGCCGGCTCGGTTCGCTGAAGGACAGTCATGAACATCACCCGGGAAACCTTGAGCCAGACGGCATCGGACGTCTTTGGCTGGGAAACTGCCCGCGAGGGCCAGCTCGAAGCCATGACGGCCCTGGTGTCGGGCAGGGATGTCCTCTGCGTGATGCCCACCGGCCATGGAAAGTCCGCCGTTTACCAGGTGCCGGCCCTTGCCATGCCGGGCATCGCCGTCGTGGTTTCACCGCTGGTGGCCCTGCAGCAGGACCAGGCCGAGGCCATCAATGCCGCTGCGGGTATCCCGCGGGCCTACGTGTTGAACTCCAGCCAATCCCAGGGCCGGATCGACGAGGCCTGGGCCGCCGCCGAGGACACCGACGAAGAGCGGCGGGCAAAATTCCTCTTCCTCGCCCCGGAGCAGCTGGCCCGCGAGGAGGTGGCGCAGCGGCTCAAGGGCCTGGACGTCTCCATTCTGGTCATCGACGAGGCGCACTGTGTCTCCGCCTGGGGCCATGACTTCCGCCCGGACTACCTTCAGCTCGGCGCCCTGGTCCAGGCGCTGAACCGTCCGGTGGTGGCACTGACCGCCACGGCCGCTCCCCCGGTCCGCAGCGAAATTGCCCGGGTGCTGCAACTGAAGGACCCGTTCCTGATCGCCCAGGGCTTTGACCGCCCCAACCTCCACCTGGCCGTCCACATGCATGTGGAGGCCGATGACAAGCGCCGGGCCGTGGTGGAGAGTGTTCCGGAGCTGGAGCAGCCCGGCCTGGTCTATGTGGCGACGCGCAAGGAAACCGAGCAGTACGCCGAGGAGCTGGAAAAGGCCGGATTGCGCGCAGCCGCTTTCCATTCCGGCCGGCCGGCCGCGGAGCGCAAGGATGTGCACCGCCGGTTCCTCGATGATGAGCTCGATGTGGTGGTGGCAACCACCGCCTTTGGCATGGGCATCGACAAGCCCAACGTCCGCTACGTGGTGCATGCCGGCATCCCCGACTCGGTGGACAGCTACTACCAGGAGATCGGACGGGGCGGCCGCGACGGCAAGCCGGCTGCGGCCGTGCTGCATTACCGGCCCGAGGATCTCGGGCTGCGCCGCTTCTTCGCCAGCAAGCGGCCCAACGAAGACGAACTGCGGCAGCTGCTGGCGGTGCTCCGCGCCGAGCAGGGCCCGGTGACGCAGGCCGCCCTCCGCGACAAGCTGAACCTCAGTGCCCGGAAACTGGCCGGCCTGCTGAACCTGCTGCGCGAGGCAGGCGCGGTCACCGCGGGCAAGAAGGGGTACCGCGCCCGGAAGACGGCTCCCGACCAAGCCGTTGCCGCGGCGGTGGAGTACTCCGAGCGGCGCGAGAACATCGACCAGTCCCGGGTGGACATGGCCCGGCAGTACGCCGAAACGTCGGGCTGCCGCCGCCAGTTCCTGCTCGGCTACTTCGGCGAGGACCTGCCCGACCCCTGCGGGAACTGCGACAACTGCGAAAAGGCCGCCGCCGAGGCGGACATCGCCCCGGAGGATCTGGCGGTGCTCTCCCCGGACGAGGCACCGGCCATGCCGTTCCCGCTCTCATCCACGGTCACCCACACGGAGTGGGGGCCCGGCGTCGTGATGAGCTACGAGGACGAGACAGTGACTGTGCTTTTCGAATCTGAGGGATACAAGACGCTCTCCGTTGACCTGGTGCTGGAAAAGGAGCTCCTGAAGCCGCAGATCCAGTAGCCGAAGGCAACCTTCGGGACAGCGGAGGCATTGTGCGGAAGATCACAGTCCCCTAAGAATGGACTATGACGGTTACCCTCAGGTCCCTGGAAACTGCTATTCCCCCCACTGTCCTGGTGCAGTCCGAAGTCCGCGACACGTTCGCTGCCCAGCCCGGCCTGACCCGGCTGGGCGAACGGCTGGTCCGCACCTGCTTCGACTCCGCAGCCATCGACACCCGGCGCACGGCGTTGGCCGAGCTCTCCCTCACCGACACATCCGAACACCCGAAGTTCTATGACGCCCGCAGCGGCCTGCTGCTGAAACCCAGCACGAAGACCCGGAACGACATCTTTGCGGTCGAGGCCACCAAGTTGTTCATCGAAGCCGCCGCCAAGGCCGTGGACCGGTGCGGGGGCATCTCGGCTCAGGACATCACCCACGTCATCACCGTCTCCTGCACCGGGTTCTTTAATCCGGGACCGGACTACAAGGTGGTCCGGGCGCTGGGCCTGGACCCTTCCGTGCAGCGGTACCACTTGGGCTTTATGGGCTGCTATGCCGCCTTCCCTGCCATGCGCGCGGCGAAGGCGTTCTGCGATGCCGATCCGCGGGCGGTTGTGCTCGTCGTCAGTGCCGAACTGTGCTCACTGCACGTGCGCACCTCCAATGACCCCGACGCCATCATGGGTTCCTCGCTTTTCGCCGACGGCGCCGCGGCCGCGGTCATCACGGCCCGGGACGACCTTCCCGACGACGGGCCCGCCATCCAGCTGGACCATTTCGAAACCGTGCTTACCCCCGTAGGCGAGGAGTCGATGGCCTGGAACATCGGCGACGAAGGCTTCGAGATGGTCCTGGGCACCTACGTGCCGCATATCATCGACGACCACATTGTCGGAGCCTTGGAGCCCCTGCTCGCCCACGACCCGTCCGTGAATTCCCTCCCCTATCGGGAAATTGAGCACTGGGCCATCCACCCCGGCGGCCGCAGCATCCTGGACAAGGTCGAGGCCAAGCTCGAACTGAGCGAGGCACAGCTGTTCCCGGCACGTGAAACCCTGCGCACCGTGGGCAATATGAGCAGTGCCACGGTGATGTTTGTCCTCAAGCGCATCCTGGAGCAGCCGTTCAACGGAGGCAACGAACGCATCTGCTCCATGGCCTTCGGCCCGGGTCTTACGGTGGAAACCGGGCTGTTCACCCGCGTCGGCGGGCCGGGCGCGGCAGGCCTCCCGGCGAAGGCGGCACGGGACGCCGCGGTGGGCATCGCAGAACCTGCCCCCGCCGGCGTTCCTGCATGAGAGGTGTTTTCCCTTCACTGGCCGAACGGGCGGTGGATGCGACGGAGCAAATGGACAGCCAGGACGCCGACCCCCGGAAACTGGAACGTACCTACGCCAGGTTCTGGCTGATCAACGCCGTGGTCTCCGGCTGGCGGCGCAACTACGTCCGGTACCTGCGTCCGCTGTTCCGCGACAGCGGGGGCGGATCCCTCCTGGATATCGGCTCCGGGGGCGGCGATGTCCCGCGCTGCATCGCGCGCTGGGCCCGCCGGGACGGATTCGCGCTGGAGATCACGGCGATCGATCCCGACCCCCGTGCCCACGCCTTTGCTTCGGCGCTGCCGCCGCTGGAAGGCCTGACGTTCCGGCAGGCGTTCAGCTCCGACCTGGTTGCCGAGGGTCGCTCCTATGACGTGGTGGTCTCCAACCACATGCTCCATCACCTGAACCCCAAGGAGCTTCAGGAGCTGCTCTCCGACTCGGAAAAGCTGGCAGGCAAAATGAGCCTGCACAGCGACATTGAACGCAGCCCCTGGGCCTACGCGTTGTTTTCCGTGGGGACCTGGCCGTTTTTCCCCGGCTCATTCATCCGGCGGGACGGCCTGACCTCCATCCGGCGGAGCTTCACGGCCGCCGAACTGGTCCAGGTGACACCGCCTGGCTGGCAGGGCCTGCAGCACCGGCCCTGGCAAAACCTGCTGGTCCATCCTCCGCTGGACCGGATCCCCGCGCTGACGCAGGAACGCTGACCGGAAATGCTGACCGATTCCGTGTTGCGTCCCCACCGCGAACCCCCACCCGGTCCCGCGCTGCCCCGGAAGGCCGCCGACGTCGTCGTGGTGGGCGGCGGTCCCGTGGGTGCCTATCTGGCGATCCTGCTGCTGCAGGCCGGGATTACCGTGCAGGTGCTGGAGCAGAGGACCCGCCGCAGCGTGCATTCCCGGGCCATCGGCGTGCATCCGCCGGCACTGGAATCCCTTGACCGCGCCGGCATCGCCGACGCCATGGCCCGGGAGGGTGTGCAGATCACCCAGGGCGAAGCCCGCAGCGCCGGCCGGACGGTGGCCCGGCTGGATTTCGCTGCCGCGTCGGCCCGCTATCCGTTTGTCCTGACGCTCCCCCAGATCCGGACCGAGCAGCTGCTCGAGGAGCGGCTGCGCGCACTGGACCCGACGGCACTGGTACGCGGAGCGCAGGTGCTGTCCTTCACCGACACGGGACGCTCGGTCTCGGTCCGAGGGACCGCGGGCGGCCGGGACTTCGAGACGGAAGCGGCCCTGATGGTGGCGGCCGACGGCGCCCGGTCGGCCATCCGTGCGGGCCTTGGCACCCGCTGGCGGTCACGGCAGCTGCCCGACACCTACCTGATGGGCGATTTCCCCGACGATACGGACGACGGCCCCCTGGGGGTGCTGTACCTGGAGCCGGACGGGATCGTCGAGTCCTTCCCGCTGCCCGGCGGCCTGCGCCGGTGGGTGGCCCACACCGATTCCCTGCAGCGGAATCCGGCTGCGGAATCGCTGGCCGCCATGGTCTTCCGGCGCACCGGGCACCGCCTGGACGCGGCGGCCAACTCCATGCTCAGTGCCTTTGACGTGCGTGTCGGCCGGGCAGAGCGGCTGGTCAGCGGGCGGACGGTGCTGGTAGGCGATGCAGCGCACCAGATCAGCCCCATCGGCGGCCAGGGCATGAATCTTGGCTGGCTGGACGCCGCGGCCGTGGCACCGCTGATCTGCGCAGCGCTGGAGGGCGTCCCCGTGGGCGGAAAGCTCCGGGACTTTGAACGGCAGCGCCGCCGGGACGCCGTGGTGGCCTCCGTCCAGGCCCGGACCAACATGGTCCTGGGCCGGCCACTGCCGGCACCTGTCATGGAAATGCGCAACGCCGGGCTGGAACGGCTGTTCCAGGTCCCGGCGCTGGGCAATGCGGTGGCACGGCGCTTCACCATGCAGTAGGCGGTGCGGCTCCTACTTCTGCGGGGTGTTGCGGGCGGCGGCTGCGCTGGCAGCACCTTCGGAAGCGGCCGCACCGGCGTCCGCCGCAGGGACGGCGGACAGCGCGCCGGTCTGCAGCATTTCCGTTCCGCCGGTCAGCCCGGGTTCCACCGGGTTCGCGGACGTGGGCTTGATGTCCAGAGTCCGGCGCAGGGCCTGCTCCTTGATGAACAGCACGGCAACCAAGGCAACCACGGCCACTACGGCGGCAATCCGGAAGATGTCCGCGGTGCCTTCCGCGTAGGCGATGCGGAAGAATTCCTGGATCTGCGGCGGCAGCTGGGCCAGGTCCAGCGTGGCAGTGGTGCTGCTTCCGCCGGTCGGAACGCCTGCGTTGGACAGTTCCTCCGTGACCCGCCGGGATACCGAGCTGGAGAGCACGGCGCCCAGCACGGAGACGCCGATAGCGCCGCCGACCGTGCGGAAGAAGGCGATGGAGGCGCTGGCGGAACCGATGTCGGTGACCTTGACCGTATTCTGTACCGCGAGCACCAGGTTCTGCATCAGCAGGCCCATGCCCACGCCCAGGATGAAGATGAACAGGCTCACCAGGACCATCTGGGTTTCGTGGTCGATGATGCCCGCCAGTGCGGTGCCGATGATCACAAGGATGGTGCCGATCACCAGGTAGCGCTTCCACTTGCCGAAGCGGGTGATCAGCAGGCCGGAGCCCACCGAGCCCAGCAGGTTGCCTGCAATCATCGGCAGCATCAACAGGCCGGCTTCGGTGGGGGTGAAGCCGCGGGCGAGCTGGAAGTACTGGCCCAGGAAGGTGGTGGAACCGAACATGGCGATGCCGACGGCTACCGAAGCCAGGATGGCCAGTGCCGTGGTGCGCTGGCTGATGATCTTCAGCGGAATGATCGGTTCCGGAACCTTGGACTCCACCAGCACCAGCAGGGCCAGGAGGATCACGGAGCCGCCCACCATGGCGGCGGTCTGCCAGGACATCCACTCGTAGTAGCCGTCCTTGCCGGCGAAGGAAACCCAGATCAGGAGCAGCGAAATTCCCGCGCTGAGCAGGATGGATCCCAGCCAGTCGATCCGCGCGGGACGGCGCACGTGCTCCAGGCGCAGGGTGAACTGCAGCAGGAACAGGGCGATCACCGCGAGGGGCACGCAGAGGAAGAAGGTCCAGCGCCAGCCCAGGGGGCTGTCCACGATGAAGCCGCCCAGCAGCGGGCCGCCGGCGGTGGCGACTGCCATGACCGCACCCATGTAACCGGAGTACCGGCCGCGTTCGCGCGGCGGAATGATCGAGCCGATGATGGCCTGTGCCAGGGCGGTGAGTCCGCCCATACCCAGGCCCTGGATAACGCGGGCAGTCAGCAGCAGCGGCATCGAATGGGCGAAACCTGCCAGGACGGAGCCGGCCACGAAGATAACAATGCTGAGCTGGACCAGCAGCTTTTTGTTGAACAGGTCCGCGAGCTTTCCCCAGATGGGAGTGCTTACGGCGTTGGCCAGCAGGGCGGCAGTAACCACCCAGGCGAAGTCCGTCTGGGTGCCGTGCAGGTCAGCCATGATGGTGGGCAGCGCGTTGGCCACGATGGTGGTGCTCAGCATGGCGGTAAACAGTGCGGCAAGCAGTCCGGTGAGGGCCTGCAGGATCTGGCGGTGGCTCATTTCGCCCGGTACATGTTTCGTCCGGGCTGTCTTGGTTTCGGTCACTTAGTTGTTTGCTCCTGCGGGGTAGGGATTGACGGCGCGGCCTCGGAGGCGGGAAGCCCCGGTCCGGGCGTGCGCAGGGAGGCGAAAAGGCTGTCCGAAAGTGCCCCGATGGATTCCGCGGCACGCTGCGCCTGCTCTTCGGACCAGTCGGACAGGGTCTGCTGCAGCACGGCGGACCGGCGCTGCAGGGCCTCGGCGAGAACGGACTCGCCCAAGTCGGAGAGACGGATCAGGTAGGCGCGCCGGTCCTGCGGGTGCGGACGGCGGTGGACGTATCCCAGCTCCTCCAGTTCGGCAACATGGCGGCTGAGCCCGGCCGGCCCGATGCCCAGCTTGGCAGCGAGTTCGGTGGCTCGCAGCTCGCCGTCCTCGCCGATCATCCGCATGACACCCTGCAGTGCCACGCCCGGGCCGCCATGGTCAACACTGTGATGGGTGAGTGCGCGCAGTGCCTGCTGCAGGGCAAAGACCTTGCGGGTAAGGTCTTCTGCCGTGTGCTGCTGAACGGGCAAAAGGGGGTCGCCTCCGGAAAACGGGATCGATAGTTGACCTAGGCAACTATACGAGCGCTATTTACCTAGGTCAACTAACTAAACCGGGATGTCCATCATGCGAGATGAGTCGGCGCAAACAGCCCGATCCGGGCTTCCACCACCACCACGTTCGGGCCTTCCGCGGCAAAGGATTCGGCCAGCACCCCGCCAATCTCACCCGGTGTACAGCGCCGGGCCGGCACGCCGAAGGATTCGGCGAGCTGCACGAAATCCGGGCCGGCCAGTTCCGTGGCAGTCGCCTTGCCGAAAGCGTCCTCCATGTACTCGCGCAGGATGCCATAGCCGCCGTCGTCCACGATCAGCCAGGTGACCGGCAGGTTATGCTGCCGGGCGGTGGCCAGTTCCGCAATGGAATACATGGCCGAGCCGTCTCCGGAAACCGCGAGCACCCGCTCGCCCAGGCCGACGGCTCCCCCGATCGCCCCCGGGTAGCCGTATCCCAGGCCACCGGCTCCCTGGGCGGAGTGGAAGGCTCCGGTCCTGGCGTCCCAGCAGCTCCACGCCCAGTAGGCGGAGATGGTCATGTCCCAGTAGGTCTGCATGGAGTCCGGGACGGCGGCACGGATGTCGGCCATGAACTTCCGCTCCATGCCCAGGTCCTGGCCGTCCAGCCGGGACTGCACCTTGGCCAGGGCACCGGCCACCAGCTCCTCGGCAGCCTGTCCGCGCCAGTCCGGCCGGACGGCGGCTGCGGGCAGCACCTCATCCAGGGCCTCGAGGGCCTGCCGGGCATCGGCGCGGATGCCCAGCGCCGGCCGGTTGGATTCAAGCACGCGGGGTTCGGCGTCAATCTGGATGATCCGGCCGCGCGGTGCCATGGTGAAGTAGTTGGAGGTCACTTCCCCCAGCGAGGAGCCGATGACCACCAGGACGTCGGCGTCTTCCAGCACCTCCGTCATGTAGCGGTCCTCCATCCAGGACTGCAGCGAGAGTGGATGGTTCCAGGGGAAGGCCCCGTTGCCGCCGGGGGTGCAGATCACGGGGGCGTGCAGTTTCTCGGCGATGGAGCGCAGCGGCTCTTCCGCACCGGCCCGGCGCACCCCGCCGCCGGCAATGATGGCGGGACGGCGGGCCTCCCCCAGCCAACGGACCGCTTCCTTGACCAGTTCGCTGCGCGGCGGGTTGTCGAACGGCTCCGCCAGCGCGTCCTCGACAGCGGGCACCATCACGGGGTTGAGCAGCACGTTCTGCGGAACCTCGATCCACACCGGCCCCATGGGTGAGGAGATGGCCTCGGTCCAGGCATCCTGGATGGCGGACGGAATGCCGGAGGCGTGCTGGATCAGCCGCTGGCTCTTGGTGACGTTGGCCGCCGAGGCCTTCTGGTCATCGAGCTGGTGCAGCATGCCGCGGCGCCGGGCGCCCAGGCCCTCGATGGGGATCTGGCTGGCCACCACAATCATGGGCACACCGGTGGCGTAGGCCTCCTGCAGCCCGGCCAGGGAAGTCAGCGCCCCGGGACCGGTCGAGAGGAAGAGCACGCCCACCTGCCCCGTGGCCCGCGAGAAGCCGTCAGCGGCAAAGGCCGAATTGTTCTCCACCCTCGAGGAGATGAACTCCAGGCGGGAGCGCGAAAGGGCGTCAAACAGGCCCAGCGCATGCTGGCCGGGAATACCGAAGACCTTGGTGGCGCCGAGCGCTTCGAGGGTTTCCACCACGAGGTCCCCGCCGTTGCGGACCGCCCCGGCGGGGGCGGCGGAAACATCGGCTGCGAAATCGGTACTCATGCCGAAAGTCCCATCAGGGTAATCAGGTCGTAGGCAACGTGCGAGGCGGCCACCGCCGTAATGTCGGCGTGGTCGTAGGCCGGGGCGACTTCGACGACGTCGGCCCCCACCAGGTTCAGTCCGCGCAGTCCGCGCAGGATCTCCAGCAGTTCGCGGCTGGTCATGCCGCCGGCTTCGGGGGTGCCGGTGCCCGGGGCATGTGCCGGGTCCAGGACATCGATATCCACCGACACATAGAGCGGCCGGTTTCCGATGCGGTCCCGCAGCTTGGCAACCACCTCGTCCACGCCCTGGCGGAAAACATCCGAGGAAGTCAGGATGCCGAAGCCGAACCGCCGGTCATCCTCCAGGTCTTTTTTGCCGTAGAGCGGGCCGCGGGTGCCTACATGGGAAATGGCCTCGGTGTCCAGGATGCCTTCCTCAACGGCCCGGCGGAACGGCGTGCCGTGCGTGTATTCGGCACCGAAGTAGGTGTCCCAGGTGTCCAGGTGCGCATCGAAGTGCAGCATGGCCACCGGGGAGCCGGCCCGCTCGGAGGCGGCACGCAGCAGCGGCAGGGCGATGGTGTGGTCACCGCCCAGGGTCAGGAGCTTCGTGCCGTCCCGGGTCAGGTCCAGCGCGTTCTGCTGGACGGCCTCAATGGCTTCGTTGATGTTGAAGGGGTTCACGGCCATGTCTCCGGCGTCGGCCACCTGCAGGTTTGCGAACGGAGAGGCATCCATGGCCGGGTTGTAGGGCCGCAACAGGCGGCTTGCCTCGCGTACGTGGTTGCCGCCGAACCGGGCACCGGGCCGGTAGGAAACACCGCTGTCGAAGGGCACACCCACAACGGCCACTTCCGCGCGGTCCACTTGGTCCAGGCGGGGCAGCCGGGCGAAGGTGGCGGCACCGGCGTAGCGCGGGACCTGGGCGGCATCCACCGGACCGATGTTGCCGTTGGCGCTGACGCGGGGAAGGTTGTCCATGTATATGTCTCCGGATCCGGTGCGCGCGGCGTCGCCGCGACAGTTACCTAGGGGTAATCAAATGTTTACCGAAAGGCTAAAGTGGAACTGCGCTCGCGGTCAAGACTAGGCTGAAGACATGGTGGCCCACGATAACAGCGCAGACCCGAACTACGACGTCGACGTCCTGATTGTGGGCGCAGGACCAACCGGCCTTGCCCTGGCTGCCCAGCTCAGCGCTTTCGGCACGAGTTTCCGCATCATTGACCGGCGGCAGGCTCCCGGCACCGAGTCCCGTGCCATCGCCATCCAGCCCCGCACCCTCGAGGCACTGCGGCCCTTCGGCGTCAGCGGCGAACTGGCCGCGGCGGGGCGCCCGGCACGGCAGGTGCACCTCCATCTGCCGGAGGAAACCCTGGAAGTGGATGTGTTCGACAGCGGCCTGGATGATTCGGCGTTCCAGCAGCTGCTGTTCCTGTCCCAGACCGAAACCGAGCGCATCCTGACGCAATACCTGCTCTCGCGCCGGGTACGCATTGAACGCGGTGCGGAACTGCAGGACCTGGAGCGGCTGGATCCTGAGGACCCGTTCGCCGGCATGGAAGCCAAGATCCAGCGAATGGACCGCGGTATTGAACGGATCCGCGCCCGCTACGTCGTGGGCGCCGACGGCGCGGACAGTTCGGTCCGCGCCAAGGCAGGCATGGACTGGCGCGGCGGAGCCTACCCCGACACCTTCATCCTGGCCGACCTGGAAATCGACGGCGCCGAACCGGAAACCGTGCATTCCTACCCCACCGAGGATGGTTTCCTGTTCCTGTTCCCGCTGGGCGGCCCCGCCACCTGGCGGATGATCGGCATCAAGCCGGCGGGCCGGCCGGCCACGCTTGAAACCCTCCAGGACATGGCCGAGACCTTCACGCACGGGGCCGTCACTGTGCGGGATCCGCGGTGGATCAGCACTTTCCGGCTTTCCCACCAGATGGCTGAATACTTCCAGCGGGGCTCCGTGTTCCTGGCCGGCGATGCCGCCCACGTCCACTCCCCCGTGGCGGCCCAGGGCATGAACACCGGCATCCAGGACGCACTGAACCTGGGCTGGAAACTGGCGCTCGGTGCACGCGGCCTGGCCAGCGATGAACTTATTGACAGCTACGATGCGGAGCGGCGTCCCGTGGGACAGAACGTAGTATCCACCACTGACCGCATCTTCAAACTGGCCACCAGCCGCAACGGTTTGAAGAAGCTGCCGCGCACCAAGCTCCTGCCCGCTGTGGCACCCAAGGCCATCGCCTGGGACGGACTGCGCTCCCGCCTCTTCCGGACCATGTCCCAGCTCAACGTCAACTACCGCGGCAGCAGCATGGTGGAGTCGGGGCCCTCCCGGCTGCCGGCACTGCTCTCCCGCGGCCCCCGGCCAGGCGACCGGCTGCCCGACGCCGATGTCATTTACCAGGACCGGGAGCGGCGGCTGCAGGACCTGGCTGTCACCGCGGGCTTCACCGTCCTGCTCTGCGGTCCCGGCTGGCCTTCCCCGGAGCAGTTCCAGGCCGCCCTGCCGCAGTTGGCGGGCCTGCTGACCGTCCGCCAGTTGATCGCCGGCAGCAGCCTGATCGCCAACAGTCCCGACCTCATTAAGGACGTCAGCGGGTTGGCCTTCCACCGCCTGGGCCTGAGCGCACGCCGCCCCGAACTGCTGGTGGTCCGCCCGGACGGGTATGTGGGCTACCGCTCCACCGGACGGGATATTGCCGGCGCGGTGGAGTACCTGGCGCGGCTGACCGGATCCACAGTGCCCGCCGAAGCCGCCGCTTCGGCATCCTGATTCCGAACCGCCCGCTTGCCCGGCGCCGGCGGGTTCACGCTGCCTCTACGGCTGCGGCGGCTAGGATCCGCCGGGGCTGACGAGCGTCCAGAGCACAATGGTCTCTTCCTGCGAGGTGTTGCGCCAGGAATGCGGTTCGCGCCCCGGGAAGGTCACGGTGTCCCCCGTGCCCAGCCCCATGGTCTCGGTACCGAGGATCAGTTCGAAGCTTCCTTGGACCACGTGCAGCACCTCGACCTCGCAGTCCACGGAATAAAGGTCCGCTTCGCCGGAGCCGCCCGGGGCAATTACTGACCGGACCATCTGGACCCGTCGTTCAGTGCGGGCAGTGACCAGGCGTTCTTCGATTCCTTCCCCGCCCAGATGGACCCGCGGGGCGTCCTGCCAGCGGGTGACGTTGGTTTCCGGTGCGGAAAACAGGTCGCCTATCGAGATGGAGAGCACCTCACACAGGGTGAGCAGCGATGCCACGGACGGTGACGTGAGGTCCCGTTCCACCCGGCTCAGGAACCCCTTGGTCAGGCCGGTAGATTCCGCGACCTGTTCAATGGTCATCCGCCGGGCCTGGCGCGCAGCACGGATCCGGACGCCGATGGCTACCGGCGCATTGCTGGATTCTACGGGCAGGGCCTTCATGTTCCGGATGGGTCCTTTCACTGACGATGCCTAAGTGCACCCCTTTGAGCATACCGAGCGAAACAGGCACGTAACCTAGCGGAATTCCGGCCGGGCTACGTTGACCATGTGCTCCGCAGCACATTAGCGTCCAGTAAACACTTGTTGCCTCGCAGGCAATATAGCCCCCGAACCTAGGATTGCAATGGAATACGTAAACGGCACCATCGTGGTGGTGTACCTGCTGGCTATGCTTGGCTTTGGCTGGTGGGGCAAGTCCCGCACGAAAAACGTCAGCGACTATCTCGTAGCCGGGCGGCGCCTCGGCCCGGTTTTCTACACCGGCACCATGGCCGCCGTTGTGCTGGGCGGCGCCTCCACGGTGGGCGGGGTCGGCCTGGGCTACAAGTTCGGTATTTCCGGCATGTGGCTGGTTGTGGCTATCGGCACCGGCGTGCTGCTGCTGAGCCTGCTCTTCGCATCTACTCTGCAGAAGCTGAAGATCTACACCGTCTCGCAAATGCTCACGCTGCGCTACGGGCCCGGGGCCACCAAGATGTCCTCGATTGTGATGCTTGCGTACACCCTGATGCTGTGCGCCACCTCCACCGGGGCGTACGCCACCGTTTTCGTCGTCCTTTTCGGCTGGGAGCGCTGGCTGGCGATCACTGTGGGCGGCGTGGTGGTGCTGATCTACTCAACCATCGGCGGCATGTGGTCCATCACCCTGGCGGACATGGCCCAGTTCATCATCAAGACCCTCGGCGTGTTCGCCCTTATGCTGCCCTTCACACTCAACTCTGCGGGCGGTTTTGACGGCATCCGGGAACGGCTGGGTGAGGAGTTCTTCAGCGTCACCGGCATCGGGTGGCAAAGCATTGTCACCTACTTTGTCGTCTACACCCTTGGCCTGCTGATCGGGCAGGACATCTGGCAGCGGGTCTTCACTGCGCGTACCCCGGAGGTGGCCCGCTGGGGCGGTACGGCGGCGGGTATCTACTGCATCCTCTACGGCATTGCCGGCGCCCTGATCGGCATGGGTGCCGCCGTCGCACTGCCTGCCATCGAGTCCAAGGACGACGTGTATGCGGACGTAGCCATGAACCTGCTGCCCGTCGGAATCGGCGGCCTGGTCCTGGCCGCCGCAGTAGCCGCCATGATGTCCACCGCTTCCGGGGCCCTGATCGCCGCCGCCACAGTGGCCCGCACCGACGTCGTGCCCTTCGTCTCCGGCTGGTTCCGCCGCGGAACTGCCGCCGGGGCGGCCGCTGAACCGGAGGCAGGCCACGACGTCGCGTCCAACCGCTACTGGGTCCTGGGGCTGGGCGTGGCGGTTATTGCGCTGGCCGTTGTGGTTCAGGATGTGCTCGCGGCCCTGACCATTGCCTACGACATCCTGGTGGGCGGCCTGCTGGTTGCCATCCTGGGCGGGCTGGTGTGGAAGCGCGGAACCGGACTAGCTGCGGGCGTGTCCATGGCCGTTGGCACCGTGGCCACGCTCGGCACCATGATCTATCTCGAGATCACCGCCGCCGTGCCCTATGACGGCGTGTATGCAAACGAGCCGATCTACTTCGGACTTGCCTCCTCGGCCTTGTCCTATGTGGTCGTATCCCTGCTGAGCAGGCCCACGGAGCCGGCCGTCCGGGCGGCCTGGGATCGCCGGGTGGCTGGCGAGGTGCCGGCAGAAGAGGACGTCGTACCGGCGTAGCGGTCCGCCGGCACCCCGATCGGTTGGGGTGCCGGCTGCAGCGCCGAAGCCAGTGCTGCTATTCGGCGGATTCCATCTCGGGCTGTTCCTTCGGGTCCGGGACTTCCGCGGCGTCTTTGATGTCTTCCCCGGTATCCTCTCCGGTCCAGACCTTGATGACGGCCCAGCCGACGGCGGCAATCGGCACGGCCAGGATGGCACCGATGATGCCGGCCAGGATGGTCCCGGCGGTCAGCGCCAGCAGGATCACCAGGGCGTGGATGCTCAGCGACTTGCCCATGACCACCGGCTGGAGGAAGTTGCCTTCCAGCTGGTTCACCAGGATGATGACGACCACCACCACCAGGGCCACCACGGGGCCGTTGGCCACCAGCGCGATCAGGGCGGCGAAGACGCCGGCTGCCGTGGCTCCGACCAGCGGAATGAACGAGCCGACGAAGACAATGACGGTCAGCGGCAGGGCCAGCGGCACCCCCAGGAAGAACAGGGCGGCACCGATGCAGACGGCGTCGACCAACGCCACAATGGCCGTGCCGCGGATGTACCCGCCAAGGACCTCCATGACCCGGAACCCGGAGAGGCGGGCCTTGTCGCGCCGGTCCTCCGGGAACATGCGCAGGAAGAACGCCCAGATGCGGTCCCCGTCCTTCAGGAAGTAGAACAGGACCACGGCCATCAGCAGGAACCCGGTGGCGAAGGACGTGGCGGCAGAGAGGCCGGCGAGCGCCCCGTTGCCCACCGTACTGCTGGTGGCGAAGTCGATGGCCGAGTCCCGCGCATTGCGCAGCATGTTGTCATCGATCGGCAAAGGACCGTTCTGCACAAAGTCGTAAAGCTTGTCGAACCCCTGCACGGCCTGGTCCACCAGGGAGGACCACTCGCTGCGGATGGCGAACACGATCCCGGTGATCAACCCGCCGAAGACGGCCAACAGGAGCAGGAAGGACAGGCCCGTAGCCAAAGCACTGGGCCACCCCTTCCGGCGCAGCCAGTTCACGAACGGGGCAATGGCCGCCCCCAGGATGAGCGCGAGCAGAACCGGGATCACGACCAGGGTGATCCGCGTCAGGCCGTACACGGCGACGGAAACCAGCAGGAGGATCAGCAGGATCTGCGCCGACCGCTGTCCGGCGTGGCCGAGCGCACCGCTCCAGTATCGGCCGGGCCTTGTGTGGTCGGGTTGGGAGTGCCGTTCCATCCGGTCCGGTTCTGACGCGCTCATATCCGCTCTTTTCCTGTTCAGGGCTTGGTCTGGGCGTTGTCGGGGGCGGCGCCCTCGTTGGGGGTGGCGCTGCCATCACCGTTCTGCAGGTTGTCGCGGACATGCCGGCGAAGGACCTTGCCGATCAGGGACCGGGGCAGCTCCTGGATCTCCACAATACGGCGCGGAACCTTGTAGGCGGCCAGCTCATTGCGGACGTAGGTGCGCAGCCCTTCGGCGTTGAACCCGCTGCCGGACTTGACCACTACTGCGGCCACCACATCCTCGCCGCCGCCCGTTCGTGCCATGCCCACCACGGCGGCGTCCTCCACGGATTCGTGGCGCTTCAGCGCTTCCTCCACCTCGGAGGGCGAGACATTGAACCCGCCGGTGATGATCAGTTCCTTGATCCGGTCCCGGATGGTGACAAAACCGTCTTCGTCCGCGGAGACAATGTCGCCGGTACGGAACCATCCGCCGTCGAGCATTGCCGCTTCCGATTCCTTGGGTTTGTTCCAATAGCCCTTGAAAACCTGCGGTCCCTTGATCAGCAGTTCACCGGGGGTGCCCGGCTGCACGTCCACAGCAGGGTTTTCCGGGTCCACAATGCGGATGTCCGTCAAGGGGAACGGCACGCCCACGGTACCGGGCTTGCGGCTGGCCGCAAACGGATTGCCCAGCGCCACCGGCGAGGTTTCCGTCAGCCCGTAGCCTTCGATCAGGTGCCCGCCGGTGGCTGCTTCCCAGGTTTCGACAGTCTTCAGCGGCAGGTTCATGGCCCCGGAAATGGCGAACCGGATCCCGCGCAGGGACACGCCCTGCTCCGCCGCGGCCTTGGCCAGCCGGTCATAGATGGGCGGCACGGCGGGCAGGAACGTGGCGGGCGACTTTTTCATCGCCTTGAGCGTCAGGTCAACGTCGAACTTCGGGAACAGCACCAGCCGGGCGCCCAGGCTCATGGCGCAGGTAAGGCTGAGGGTCAGGCCGTAGGCGTGGAACATTGGCAGCACGGCGTAGAAGGTTTCCTTGCCCGGCCGCAGTCCGGGAACCCAGGCGACCCCCTGCGCGGCGTTGGCCATCAGGTTCGCATGCGTGAGCATGGCGCCCTTGGGGTCCGCGGTGGTTCCGCTGGTGTACTGGATGGCCGCCAGATCGGCCGACTCAGGCCGGGGATGCCGGCGGCGCAGCGCCCGGCTGTCCAGCAAGGCCTTCCACGTGAGCACCTTGCGCCTTCCGCTGCGCAGTTTCGTTTCCGAGGTGAGGGCACTACGGGCCTCGCGTGCCTTGGCGACGGGCAGTTTTAGGGCGATCCGGTTGGAGAGCGGCATGGCGTCGATCAGGTTGACGGACACGATGGTCCGCACGGGGATGTCCGCCGGCAGGTCCTGGATCTGCTGCGCCGTCTTGTCCCAGACAATGGCCACCGTGGCGCCGTGGTCCTCAAACAGGTGCCGGAGTTCGCGGTCGGTGTACAGCGGGTTGTGTTCGACCACCACCGCACCGAGGCGCAGCACCGCATAGAACGCAACCACATGCTGCGGCGAGTTGGGCAGCACCAGCGCTACGCGGTCGCCTTTACGGACGCCCAGCTTGAACAGTCCTGCCGCGGCCCGGCGGATCTGCTCTCCCAGTTCCTCATAGCTGGTGGACGCGCCAAAGAACTCCAGGGCCGTCTTGGATCGAAATTTGCGGACCGACGTCTCCACCATGTCCACAAGGGAACCTTCCGGCAGACGGAAGTTCTCCACGATCCCCTCGCTGTAGTGGCGGGTCCATGGACGGTCCGGATCCGTAAGAGGGTAGTTTTTGCTCACGTAATCGACTTTAGCCCCTGCCCGCCATTGACTTAAGTTATTGAGCCGCCGGCTCAAAACGGACGACGCCGTGTTCAGGGGGTTCCGTCCCTCCAGCCTGGCCCGGTTTCGACTACACTGGGACGTCGAAGGGGAGTAGCTCCGGCCCGCACGTCATGGTTCCAAGGTGTGCAGCAGGCCGAGGCCTGTCGACATACTGGACACCGCAGTGTCCCGGCAGTCCACCCGCCGGCATATGTCGGGGGCGAGCGAGACCTTCGGTCAGAAGAGAGTTGTCTTTTAACTGGCCGGAGCCCCTGTTCCGGTCCCTGTCAGGAGCACCGTGAATTCCCACCCCTCGCCGGAGCCGGCCTCCCGCGCGCCCTCCGCCGCCGACCTTAAGCGCTGGCGTCAGTATCTTGCCGACGAGCGTGCCGAGGCGGCGACCTACCGTTACCTTGCAGAACGGCGCGACGGCGAGGAACGGGACATCCTGCTGGCCCTCGCCGAGGCGGAGGGACGGCATGAAGAGCATTGGCGCCAGTTGCTGGGCGACGACGCCGGCCGTCCGATGCGCGCATCTTTCCGTAACCGCGCGCTTGGCCTGCTGGCCCGCCGCTTTGGCTCCGTGTTTGTCCTTGCCCTCGCCCAGCGGGCGGAGGGCCGTTCGCCCTACGCCCAGGATCCCAATGCCACGAGCGCCATGGCCGCGGATGAGCAGATCCATGAGGAAGTGGTCCGCGGGCTGGCCACCCGGGGCAGGACCAGGCTCTCGGGAAACTTCCGCGCAGCGGTGTTCGGCGCCAATGACGGCCTGGTCAGTAACCTCGCCCTGATCATGGGCATCGGCGCCACCGGTGTCTCCAGCACGTTCATCCTGATCACCGGCCTGGCCGGCCTGCTCTCGGGCGCCTTGTCCATGGGTGCCGGCGAGTATGTCTCGGTTCGCTCCCAGCGCGAATTGCTGGACGCGTCCCGACCCACCCAGATCACCCTCTCCGCCGCAAAGTCCCTGGATATTGATGCCAACGAACTGGTGCTGGTGTACCGCGCCCGCGGAATGACCCGGGAGGCCGCCGAGCACCGTGCGGCTGAACGGATGGGGCTGTACACCTGCGACTGCGACCCGAGTTTCTCCCTCAACCCCGAGGCGGACGCGGAGGAGACCCGCGATGAGCACGAGTCGGTAGGAACCGGGCTGGGTGCTGCCGCGTCCAGCTTCTGCTTCTTCGCCTCCGGCGCGGTGGTTCCGATCCTGCCCTACCTCTTCGGCCTGACCGGGCTCACGGCTGTTGTCCTGTCCTGCGTCCTGGTGGGCCTGGCGCTGCTGATGACCGGCGCCGTCGTGGGCCTGCTGTCCGGTGCCTCCCCGCTCAAGCGCGCACTGCGGCAGCTGGCCATTGGTTTCGGCGCCGCGGCGGCCACGTATTTGCTGGGCATGCTTTTCGGCACCAACGTGGTCTAGGCGGTTCCGCCGCCTGCCGTCCTCCGTACATGGGGAGTTCTCCCCATGTACGGAGGACACAAGACTGGGTTATCTTTCTCTCCAACAGCCAGGGGGGTGCTCAGCGGTTCCCCCATTGCCCCGCGCCGGCATCGTCCCGCAGGGCTCGCTTACAAGGGGGAGAAAATGGGCGCCTATGACATAGACGCTGCAACAGTCGGCAGGATCATTACGGACACCGAGTCCATCCTGTTGCAGAACGACAGTCTTTACACCGACCTTCAGGACCGGATTGACGGTGTTGAAACCGCGCTGGGAAGCAGCAAGGCCTTGGCCGGGTTTTCCACGTTCGCATCGGAAACGCTGATGCCGGTCGCCCAAGCCGTGCTGGTCCGGACGGAGAACGCAATTCGGGCCACGCGGCGGGCAGTAAATGCCTACAAGCTGGGCGACGAGGAAATGGTTGCCAATGCGCAGCAGGCGGCCGCAAGCATCGCACCGCTGGCTATCGGGGCGGCCGGAGCTGCGGCGGTGGGAAAGGCGGCCAAAGGACGGACGGCCTGGGGGCCCGCGCCTGTACCTGCACCAGCCGGGCCAGCACCTGCACCTGCACCTGCACCAAGTGTGCGTATGCCCGTAGTTCCTGCCCCTGCTGCGCCTGCTCCTGCCCCGGCCCCGGCTCCTGTGCCTGGCCCGGCCCCAGCCCCGGCTCCTGTGCCGGAACGGCCGGCTGCTCCTGCTCCGGCGCCCGAAAGACCGGCCGATTGCTGCGAACCCGGGTGTGACTGCTGCGGACCGGAATCCCCGGGAGACCAGCCCGGGCCCGTGCAAAACCTGCCATTGTTGCCGGGTCCCGGAAACGTGTTCCACCCGTTGCCGCTTCCCCTGCCCGAAACAAACCCGGGCGGGAATGTGCTCCACCCGTTGCCGCTTCCCCTGCCCGAAACAAACCCGGGCGGAAACGTGCTCCACCCGTTGCCGCTTCCCCTGCCCGAAACAAACCCGGGCGTTCCGGGCGACCAGGTCCGCAATCCCGGGTGGCCGGGAATAGATCCCGGATTCTGGATCAATCCTCCCGCCTTCGATCCTCTTCCCGGCGAACTGCCGCGGGGGGAAGCCGTGATGCCGTGGCCGGGAAACGCCGATATCAAGCCGATGCCCTTGCCGGAGGCCATCCCTTTCGAGCCGGCGCCGGATAGTGCGCCAGGCGGGTTTCCGGGCACCGGAGTTACGCCTGAGCCCCTCCCCCTGCCGCGCGAAATCAACGGCGTCCCAGTAGTTGAAGCAATTCTGCTTAGTGACCAGGCACCGTCAGACGCGGAGCCCAACCAGACCCGCGGAAGGTGGGGTTTGACGTGAGTATCAATGTCGATTTGAGCGGTACGGACAATCTGCCCAACGTAACGGCGCTTCTTGCCGCCGCTGGCCGGCTCGAGCGGCGTACCGAGCGGATGGCCGACACGCTGGAGGACACCCAGGACAAATGGCAGACCGTAACAGCCTTCTACCAGGCTCCGGAAGCCAACCTTGTGTATACGGCAATGGACAAACCCCGCCGCGACAGCGAGGAGATCCTGCGTGCCGTGCGCTCCTCCAAGCAGGCTTTGGAGGTGTTCGCGGAAGAAATCCGGACCATCAAGGAGAAGCGCGCCAAGCTCGAGGCCAAAATCGCAACCGCCCAGGCGCAAGACAAGCGGGAAGCCGACATCATTGCCGGCATCGGGGAATATGGCGGCCTGGCTGGAGACATCCTGAGCAAAATCGGGGCTGCGGCTGATAGCGCCGATGCCTGGTTGGATCAGTGGAAGCTCCAACGGGAGGCGGACCAGCTGGCGGCAGAACTTCAGTCAGCCGAGCAGGAATGCAACCGGGCGCATCGGGCATTGGTCCGCCGGACGGCGGACGTCCCGCCGATCAGCAAGGAAACTCTGGATGAAGTCCTCGTTCAGGACGTATCCCAGGCCTATAACCGTGTGCAGAACTCCATTGGCGACCCGGCGGTGGCTATGGAGCAGTATCTTGCCCTTCTGGCAGGACTGACCCCCGCCCAAATGAAACAGTTCCTGGACCGCAACCCCGGGGCGGTCCTTTCACCGCCGCCATTGGGTTCGGATCCCCGCAGGAACAAGGAAGCGTGGGATCAGCTCACCCCCGCTCAGCGGAAGGCAATCTCAGACGCGGTTCCTTCATTAGTGGGAAATCTGGAGGGCATTCCCTACGCGGACCGTATTGCCGCGAACACAGTGGCCCTGGGGCTGGCTATAAACAGGGTCACAGCGTTGGCCAAGAACCAACCAAGTTGGCAACCGCAGCTGGACGTCCTGAAGGAGATAGAACGGGCCGCTAAGGGCGGCGGAGTGGGCCGCACCGTCCGGGGGATCATCTCTTTCGACCCCACACACCCGCCGCTGGCTGCCATAGCCATCGGCAACATGGACACCGCAGATAACATCACGTGGAATGTGCCCGGGATGGGTACCACCGCGGGGTCCATGGACGACTGGGCCCAAGCATCACAAAACATCTATGATGCCCAGGTGAGATCCGGCGAATCCAACCCCGCAGTTGTCGCATGGATCGGGTATCACACCCCGGAGATGATCGATGCTCCTTCCTTGGATGTCCTCAGCACCGCCCAGGCCGATGTCGGAGGAGACCGGCTTGCCGCATCCCTGAACGGTTTCAATGCAGCCAGCGACGGCCGCATTGCATATGTCTCGGTTGCCGCTCATTCCTACGGCACCACCACTACGGCATACGCTCTGACCCGGACTGATTTCGATATCAACTCCGTCGCCTTTTTCGGTTCCGCAGGCCTGGACGGCGCCGTGGTGGATGAAGCCTCGGACATGCACGTCAAGGATGGCCCGGACGGACAACCCGCAGTGTTTGCCACCCAGGCGACACAGGACGACGTCGCCCCGATGGGCCGCAGAGGATCCTTCCGTACGGATCCTCTGGGAGATGGCTTCGGATCCCACGAGTTCAGCTCCGAAGGGGACGAGGAGAGGAGCCTGAAACAGACCCTGGGCCATTCTGTCCTCGGAACGGATGATGACAAGTGGAACCCCACGCACACCTACGATGAGCACGGGTATCTGGACACCGGCACACAGAGCCTGGACTCGGTTGCCAAGATCACGAGCGGAAACGGCTATGAGGTCCTGCAACGGGAGGATGAACTAGCGGAAGCAGCCGCGGGCGCTTTCAAGCAGAGGCAGTCTGAAATGCCTTACTATCCGCATGGATGGGGCAGGCGATGAAGCGGCCTGCACTAAGAGCTTGCGCACTTGCCCTGTCTCTTTGCCTATTCCTGCCCGTGGCCGGCTGCGCCGCGCCTTTTCAATCAGAGGACACCACTATGAAACGTGAACAAAGCACAGCCGCGGACGAGTCCAAGCCTGCTGCAGAGCTGCTCGCCAGGATGCTGGAGTTGATTAACGAAACCGCTGAATTCCACGGTGGACAGTGGACCTACAGCAATGACGAACGGTCCCCCTGGGACAGCACTAAGACGAGTGGATTCATGGCGGACACTTGCACCAGGTTGAAGCCCGGCAGCGGCGAGAAACGCGCGTATCGCTACAGCATGATGGTCCTGGGTCCCGCCGTTGAAGACCCGGAAGCGGCTGTGGCAAAGTATGTCGCCCACTTCGAGCAGCAGGGGTTCGCGGAAACCAACCGGTACAGTGCCGGCGTTCCCGAGTCCAACGGATCGGGCTACTACATCATGGTTTCCCTCGAGGACGCAGAGGGCACCTCTTTGTTCTACCAAGCGGGAAACCACCTCAGCAGCCTCACATTCGAGGGTCAGTGCTCGTACGATCCTGCGATGGAATTTCCCACCACCTGAGCAGATGAGGGCTGGCAGCAGGTTGGAGCCAGAGGCACGGAGAAAGCTGAAGAAGAAGCTGCGCGAAGCCTGCTCGGGGACACTCGGTGCGCAATAGGCCGGCTGACCGCGGGCCGGCATAGCTTTGCTGGCCATGTCCCTAACCGTTGCAGGCTGTGCCGTCCCTCTGCCGCCGAAGGAACCCGCGAACACCCCGAGGCCCTCAGGACCAGTCCCAACCCGCCTCTCCCTCTGCATGGGGAGCTCTCCCCATGTACGGATTTCCTCTGGCAGGTTATGTTCTTCCTGACATTCGGGGGGGAACTGTCATAAAGCGGCTCTCCCGTGGCTGCGCAACTGCAGCGTCATTACTGCGGTTCGGGGCAAGGACACCGAGTCCATTCTGTTGCAGAACGAGAGTGTTTGCACTAATGCCGCACGTGACGTTGTTGCTCGCGGTGGAGCTGCGGGCTCCTTCCGCCGCACCCCCTGGATAGGCCGGACTTTTTCCTTGGCGATTTGGGCGCCCACGAGTTCAGTTCGGCGTCGGACCCCGAACGGAACCTTCTCTCCACAGGGACACTCCGACATCGGGTCCGGCTACTACATCATCGTCACGCTCGAGGACGCCGAGGGCAACGCGCTGATCTACCAAGCGGGCAACCACCTCAGCAGCCTGTCCTACGAGGGCCCCTGCTCCGAAGATCCCAACATGCGGGTGCCAACAACCTAAGGGGCCTCGGGGACCCACTGCGTCCTGCTACATCATCGTCTCCCCTAAGAATGCCGCCGCCCGACGGCTCCCCCATTGGGCCGTTCCTGGTTCGCTGCGGGCGTGTGAATTTGACTTGCCGCGTGGGCTGCCGCAACCCTTGAAGGGACACACTCGCGAATTATGTAAAGGAACGCAGAGTCGGGACCGCGTTGCTTTAAGGAATCCGGCGGGCAGTAGGCGCGTCACATGCGCCCTCGCCGGGAGTGGTTGCCCTTCTGCCTGCCCGAGCCCGCCACCGGGGCTCGGGCCCTTTGCGCTGACATAAGGAAAGGCCTATGGCTTCCACTGAAGGTCCCACGCGCGATGCCGCGGCGCACGACGGCGATCCCGTCGAGCCCGCCAGGCTCTCCATTACGGTCGAAGAATCGACCACATCCTCCATCCCCGTGGTGGAGCAGGAGCACGAACTTGTCCAACTGATGATCGAGGGACAGCGCGAGCAGGAAAAGGCACTGAGTCGTGAGATTCCCGCGAAGCTGGACAAACTGCTGTTCGCCGTGACCGGTGCCCTCGCCCTGGCGTTCATCGCCTGGGGCTTCTTCGGCACGGAGAACCTCTCCTCCGTTTCCCAAACGGCGCTGGACTGGGTGATCACCAATGCCGGCTGGTTCTTTGTCCTGTTGGCCTCCTTCCTGGTGGTCTACGTCATCTGGCTTGCCGTTGGCCGCTTCGGCCGGATTCCGCTGGGCCAGGACGGCGAGGAACCGCAGTTCAGGACCGTGTCCTGGATTGCCATGATGTTCTCCGCCGGCATGGGCATCGGCCTGATGTTCTACGGCGTCGCCGAACCGCTGTTCTACTACATCTCCCCTCCCCCGGGCACCGTTGACGCCCAGACCGCGGAGGCCCTGCAGACCGCTATGGGGACCTCCCTGTTCCACTGGGGCCTGCACCCGTGGGCCATGTACGCCGTCGTCGGCATTGCCATGGCCTACGGCACCTACCGGCTTGGCCGGAAACAATTGATTTCCTCCGCCTTCACCTCGCTCTTCGGAGCGAAGCGGGTGGACGGCCCGCTGGGCAAGGTGCTCAACATCTTCGCTATCTTCGCCACCCTCTTCGGCACCGCTGCGTCCCTGGGCCTAGGTGCCCTGCAGATCGGCAGCGGCATGGAATCCGGCGGCTTCTTCGGCACCGTAGGCACGCCGATCCTGGTGGCGATTGTCGCCATCCTGACCGGCTGCTTCGTAGCCTCAGCGGTGTCCGGCATCTCCCGGGGCATCCAGTGGCTGTCCAACATCAACATGGTCCTGGCTCTGGTGCTCGCTGCGATCATCTTTGTGGTCGGTCCGACGCTGTTCATCCTGAACGTCATCCCGGCCGCCATTGGCGACTACGCCGCAAACCTCGCCTCCATGGCTTCCCGTACCGAGGTGGCCGGCGACGAATCCATGCGTGCATGGCTCTCCAGCTGGACCATCTTCTACTGGGCCTGGTGGCTGTCCTGGACACCGTTCGTAGGAATGTTCATCGCCCGGATCAGCCGCGGCCGCACCATCCGCCAGTTCGTCACCGGTGTGCTGCTGGTCCCGTTCGTGGTCAGCGTGGTTTGGTTCTCCATCTTCGGCGGCGCCGCCATCGGCACCCAGCAGGAAGCGGCAGCCAACGGAGAGGCCGGCCTGGTGACCATGGTGGACGGTGAACCGACCATCTCCTTCGACGGTTCCCTCTTCGACCTGTTCGCGGCCCTGCCCATGCCCAACCTCCTCGCCGGAGCCGTCGGCGTCCTGGCGATGATCCTCGTGGCCATCTTCTTTGTCACCGGTGCCGATTCCGCGTCCATTGTGATGGCTTCCCTCAGCTCCAACGGTGCGGAGAAGCCGTCCCGCGGCGTCGTGATCTTCTGGGGCGTCCTCACCGGCGCAGTGGCGGCGGTGATGCTGCTGGCCGGCGGCGATGAACCGTCCGAAGCCCTGGACGGGCTGCAGCGGATCACCATTGTGGCGGCCCTGCCGTTTGCCGTGGTGATGCTGCTGATGACAATCGCCCTCGCGAAGGACCTGGCCAGGGATCCGCTCTCCCTGCGCCGCAAGCTCGCCGTGTCCGTGGTGGGCCGCGCCATCCAGGCCGGCGTGGAGGAGCACGGTTCCAGCTTCGATCTGCACACCCGGGAGCACGACGACGGCCCGGAGACCAGTGCCCTGGAAAAGTCCCCGGCAGACCGGAAATAGCCGGCAATAACAAAGGCAATAAGCCGGTACGAAAAAGCACCAACCAATACGGGGAGGTCCCGCACATATCCGTGCGGGACCTCCCCGTATGTTTGTCCTCTCGGGCATGGGCAGAACTGCCCACTGGAATTTCGTAAGCTCGGCAGCACGACTTGAAATTCGGGGGAAACGAAACATGGCAATCGATATTCACGTAGCGGAGGTCCAGAGCCTGCTCGGCGATACCGGTGCGGAGTTGGAAAACCTGGAAACCGAACGGGCCCGTTTATCGGAAGCTGCTTCCCGGCTGCAGAACGGGCACGCAACAAGAGGGGCCCAGGACTTCGCCGACGCGCTCGACGGGCTTTACCTGACCCGGACTATCGACGGCCCTGAAGGAGCACCCGATGTAAACGTTGTGGCCCATTCCTACGGAACAACCATGACAACCAAAGCCCTGACCCAGACCCTCTACCCCATCTCCAGCGCCGTTTACATTGGATCAGCAGGAGTGGACGAAGGCGTTCGTGCGGAAGACCTCAAGGTGGACCGCGGATGGGACGGGAACCGGGAAATCTATGTATCGACCGCCGATGGAGACCGCCTAGCCTCCGTAGGCATCGGTGGAACGCGTTTTGAAGGTTCCATGGAGTCCGATCACCGCATTGATCCGACTATGGAATCGTGGGGCGGCCGGGGCTTCAGCTCGAACAACACCACACTGTACGGAGACGATTATTCGGCCACAGAGAAGCACGATATGAGGGAATATCTCGACCCCGAATCCAGCGCCCTCCGCGGTATCGTGATGGCAACTCTTGGACAGGGAAGGGAACTCATGGAAAACAGTGTGGAGATCAAGCCGTGAGCGTACATCCACGCGGGAACGGACGCTCCTACCGGGCTGCCCTCACACCCTTCAGGCTCGTAGGCCTGGCAATGGCATTCTTGCTTCTCCCCACCGGACTGACCGCCTGCACCGAAAGGACCACCAAAATGGAAGCCCCAGCCGGCAGGACCACGGAAACCGTGCTGGAAACGAACCGGACTTCCCGAGAAGTCTTCGACGGCTTCATGGCGGCGTCGGACGCAGCGATCAAGGCGACGGGGGCGCCGGACGGATGGACTTTTCTGAACGGGGCCCCGTGGTCGTCCACGTATGAGGAGCCCATCGTGCCCACCTCATGCCGGCCCGGCGAGGACAGTTCCGGCCCCTGGCAGCTGGCGCAACAACTATTTGGACCGCCTTCGGATGATCCGGAGCGTGATCGTGAGCAGATGCGCCGCTACTTTGAAGACGAGGGCATGACTATCGTTGCCGCGTTCGAGTCGGAACAGGGAGACCCTCCGCAGGCCACGTGGACGGTAACTGCCGAGGGCGAGGACGGAACGGTCATCAAGTTCTGGGCAAACGCACTGGGGCGGACCCTGAAGGTAACCAGTGAATGCTCCACTCATCCGTCCATGCAGGAAGAAGTTTCCCCCACAGTCCCCTAGCTAACTATCCGAAGCGAGCACGAATCGTTGAACTTACTTGGCTTTTCCAGGGGACACCATAGCCGCCGTCTCATTCCCACGGCCCGCATGACGCTGATATTCGCCCTTTTGGCCGGCGGGCTCGCGGGGTGCGGCGGACAGACAGCGGATACGCCGCGAGCAAACCCCGACGGCGGTCCGGAAACCGCGCTGGAAACGAACCGGACCTCACGGGAGGTCTTCGGTGATTTTGCCGCCGGCGCCGACGCTGCGGTCCAAGCGTCCGCGGCACCCGCGGCATGGACAACCGAGGACGGCACTCCCTGGGCAGTGCATCGTGACCGGCCCCTGATGGCCGGCCCCTGCCCCTCGGTGGAATACCGCGACGGACCGTGGCAGTTGAAACAACAGCTCCTCAGCCCCGGCACGGACGATCCGCAAGGAAACCGCGACCGGATGCGCCGTCATTTCGAGGACCGCGGCATGACCGTGGTTTCCGCTTTCGACCCCCAGCCGCATGAACGCCCGGACGCACCGTGGACCGTTACGGCGCGGGGACAGAACGGGTCCTTGATCGATTTTTCAGCCAATTCCACAACGCAGGGACTGGTGGTATACAGCGAATGCTCCAGCCATCCGTCCATGAAGGAAGAAATCTTTCCCGCCTCGCGGTAACTTCTTCGCCAAGCTGCCCCTTATCGGGTGCAATACGCGCTCAAAGGCTTGTGCCCGTTCCTCCTTCTTCATAGTCTGCGAAAGTTACCACGCGGTAACTATCGGCCCTTCCCCAAGACAATGAGGTCATTATGAGGAAACACCTGGCTATTCTGGGGGTGTCCGCCGCGCTGTTGGGCACATCCCTGTCGGCTGCACCCGCCATCGCAGCACCGGCGGCCCCCGCCATCCGCACCGACGTCGTCATCACCAGTTTCGACGGCACCCCGATCCACACGAACTTCTTCCCCGCCACCGGGCTTGCGGCCGGGCAACAGGCACCGACCGTGATGGTCGGTCCCGGGTTCGGCCTGCCGGGCGGACGCCTTCCGATCACCACCACCAGCACGCTGATCGGATCCATCGGCATCGCTCCGCTGCGCGATGCCGGTTACAACGTGGTGACTTGGGATCCGCGCGGTTTCGGCCTCAGCGGCGGGGAGGCCTACGTCAACAACCCCGCCTACGAAGGCCGGGACGGGTCGGCGATCATCGACTACATCGCAGCCCAGCCCGAAGTCAGCCTGGATGCACCGGGCGATCCCGTTCTCGGCATGGCCGGCGCGTCCTACGGGGGCGGCATCCAGTTTGTCCTGGCCTCGCAGGACCAGCGGGTGGACGCCATTACCCCCACCATCGCCTGGAATGACCTGACCACCAGCCTGTACAAGGCAGGCTCCTTCAAGAGCGGCTGGGGCGCCCTGCTCTGTGCCGAAGGGACGGCGCTGGGGCAGCTGGGCTCACTGGTCGGTAACCAGGGAGCCCTGGCCGCGCCGGTCCGCCAGGCCTGCCGGGAGGGCCTGAGCTACCCGAACCAGCTCAGCGCCGAATCCGTTGCCTACTTCGAATCCCTGACGCCGGATTCGATGTTCACCTCCATCAAGGCACCCACGCTGATCATCCAGGGCACCGCAGACACGCTGTTCACCTTGGACGAGGCCACTCGCAATTACGAGCTCATCCGTTCCACCGGAACGCCCACCAAGATGCTGCAGTTCTGCGGCGGGCACGGACTGTGCAATTCGACGGCGGGGCCTGACCGGATCACGCCTGCCGTGCTTAATTGGTTCGCCAAGTACCTGCGCAACGAACCGGTGGACACGGGTGCGGCCTTCGAGTTCATTGACCAGGCCGGCGTTACCCGCGGAGCGCCCGGGTATCCGCAGGCCACCGGCGCCCTGACCGGCAGCGGCAGCGGCTCGATCATCCTCTCCCCCGCGGCCTTGAGCGGAGCCGTTGTGGCCGCCGCCGTCGCTCCGGTAGCGGTCAACGTCCCGATCGGCGCACCGGCAGTCTCGACGTCGGTGTTCGGGGCGCCGCAGCTGACCCTCACCTACCGCGGGTCCGCCCGGCAGGGCAGCACGCACGTCTACGCGCAGATCATTGACAAGTCGCGGGCGTCACTGGTGCTGGGCAACCAGGTCACGCCGGTTCCGCTGATCCTGGACGGTAAGGAACACACGCTGACCGTTCCGCTTGAAGAGGTCTCCTACACGGCCGGCCCCGGTAGCCGGTTGGTCCTGCAGATCACTCCGGCCACGTCCGTGTATGCGCTGCCCAAGGCCACTGCCCTGACCAGCTTCACGGCTTCGGTCACGGTGCCCACGGTGGCCGCCTACCCGGCCGTTCCCTAGCCGGCCCCGGGAACGCAGAAGGGAACCTGCCGGCCGGCAGGTTCCCTTCTCTGTTCCCGTCTACCTACTTGGTGCCGGCAGCCCGAAGCTGTTCCTCCACCTGTTCCAGGCTCTGGCCGCGCGTCTCCGGGACGTAGCGGCGCACAAACATCAGCGCGAGCAGTCCCAGGACCACAAAGATGAAGAACGTGTTGGAAATGCCGATGGCATCCATGAGGATCGGGAAGGAGAACCCGACCGCAAAGTTGGTCATCCACTGCACAAAGACCGACATGCCGATACCCAGGCCGCGGACCTTCAGCGGGAAGATCTCAGAGAGCATGAGCCAGGTGACCGGCGATACGGCGCCCTGCTGGAAGCCCAGGAAGGTAACCGTGAGGGCAAGGATGATGAAGGCCCGGACGGTCCCCTCGGAAACGAAGATGGAGACCAGGCCGATCAGCAGCAACGAGGAACCCGTGCCGATCAGTCCCGTCATCAGCATCCGCCGGCGGTGTACCCGGCCCAGGAGCCAGATGCCGAAGATCGCGGCAGCCACGGACACCACACCGTTGGCGATGTTGGCCGTAAGCGCGGCCTCAGTGCCGAAGCCGGCGCCGGAGAGGATCTGCGTGCCGTAGTACATGATCGCGTTGACGCCGGTGATCTGCTGGACAACGGACAGGCCCATGCCGATCAGCAGCACCCGCATCAGCCACGGTTCGGCGAAGTCGCGCAGGCTCCCGGCGGATGCGGACTCCTTCTCCGCGAGTCCGCGCACCTCGTTGTACTCCGACTCGGCTGCGTCCGCGCTGCGGATGCGGCGCAGGGCGGTAAGGGTTTCGGCAAAGCGGCCCTTGGAGGCAAGCCAGCGCGGGCTTTCTGGCACAAAGGCGATGCCGATCCACAGGGCAATGGCGGGAAGCGTGGCAACCACCAGCATCCATCGCCAGATGCCCTGGTCTTCACCCCAGAGGTTGCCGATGACGGCGTTGGCAACGAATGCCACCAGCTGGCCGGTCACGATCATCAGCTGGTCACGCGTGACCATCTGTCCGCGGCGTTCAGCGGGGGCCAGTTCGGCGAGGAACACGGGCACCAGCGCCGAGGCGCCGCCCACGGCCAGACCCAGCACGATGCGGGAGATCACCATAACGGCGATGGTGGGGGCCAGCGAGGTGCCCAGCGTACCCAAGAGGAACACGACGGCGAGTCCCATCAGTACACGGCGGCGGCCGAACCGGTCTGTCAGCTTGCCAGAGATGGCGCCGCCGAAAGCGGCGCCGAAGAGCAGGCTGGAGGTGATGAGGCCCTCGGTGAACGGGGTGAGTCCCAGGTCATCCTGCATGTACGGCAGTGCACCGTTGATGACGCCGGTGTCATAACCGAACAGGAAACCGCCGAGGGTGACAATCCAGGAGGCGCGGCGCAGGGCCCGTTTATGCCGGGAAGAGCCGGCCTTGCTGGGACCGTTTGTTACTGAGGTGGACATGTCTAACTTTCTAACCGGATCAGTACGCACAAAACCCCCGTCCGGCGGAATGTATCCGCTGGACGGGGGCATGCGTGGTGGAACTAGAGGGCTGCGTAAACTTCCCGCAGCAGCTTGGCGGTCTCGGACGGCGTCTTGCCGACCTTGACGCCGGCAGCCTCGAGGGCTTCCTTCTTGGCCTGGGCGGTTCCGGCGGAACCGGAGACAATGGCGCCTGCGTGGCCCATGGTCTTGCCTTCGGGAGCCGTGAAGCCTGCCACGTAGCCGACAACCGGCTTGGTGACGTTGGCCTTGATGAACTCGGCTGCGCGCTCTTCGGCGTCGCCGCCGATTTCGCCGATCATCACGATCGCCTTGGTTTCGGGATCCGCTTCGAACGCAGCCAGGGCGTCGATGTGGGTGGTGCCGATGACCGGGTCGCCGCCGATGCCGATGGCGGTGGAGAAGCCAAGGTCGCGCAGTTCGTACATCATCTGGTACGTCAGGGTGCCCGACTTGGAAACCAGGCCGATGGGGCCCTTGCCGGTGATGTTGGCGGGCGTGATGCCGACCAGTGCTTCACCGGGGGTGATGATGCCGGGGCAGTTCGGGCCGATGATGCGGGTGACCTGGTTGCCGTCGGCGTCGACCTTGGACTGGGCGTGGGCCCAGAACTCGGCGGAATCCTGCACGGGGACACCTTCGGTGATGACCACAACGAGGCCGATGCCGGCGTCGATTGCTTCCATCACGGCATCCTTGGTGAAGGCCGGCGGCACGAAGACGATGGAGACATCGGCGTCGGTCTTGTCGATGGCCTCGGCAACGGTGCCGAAGACGGGCAGCTCAACGTCGCCGTGGGTGACGGTGGTGCCTGCCTTGCGGGCGTTGACGCCGCCGACAACCTGGGTGCCGGCCTTGAGCATCAGGGCGGTGTGCTTGGTGCCTTCGCCGCCGGTGATGCCCTGAACGATGACCTTGGAGTCCTTGTTCAAGTAGATAGACATAGGTGGATTCTCTCTTCTAGGTTTCGACAGGCTCGGTTAGCGAGCGGCGTGAGCGAGCTCGGCGGCCTTGTCGGCGCCTTCGTCCATGGTGGTGGCCAGGGTGACCAGCGGGTGGTTGGCCTCGGCGAGGATGCGGCGGCCTTCCTCGACGTTGTTGCCGTCGAGACGGACAACCAGCGGCTTGTTGGCTTCGTCGCCCAGGATTTCCAGGGCCTTGACGATGCCGTTGGCGACGGCGTCACAGGCGGTGATGCCGCCGAAGACGTTGACGAACACCGACTTCACCTGGGAGTCGTTCAGGATGACGTCCAGGCCGGCGGCCATAACGGATGCCGAAGCTCCGCCGCCGATGTCCAGGAAGTTGGCGGGCTTGACGTTGCCGTGCTTTTCGCCGGCGTAGGCCACGACGTCGAGCGTGGACATAACCAGGCCGGCGCCGTTGCCGATGATGCCCACTTCGCCGTCCAGCTTGACGTAGTTGAGGTCGTTTTCCTTGGCCTTGGCCTCAAGCGGGTCAGCGGCGTCCTTGTCCTCGAGCTCGGCGTGGCCGGGCTGGCGGAAGGAGGCGTTTTCGTCGAGGGAGACCTTGCCGTCCAGGGCGAGGATCTTGCCGTCGCCGGTCTTGACCAGCGGGTTGACCTCCACCAGGGTGGCGTCTTCCTTGGTGAAGACGTCCCACAGCTTGATGATGGCGTTCACGACGCCTTCGCGCAGCTCGGGTGCGAACCCGGCGGCGTCGACAATCTCTTCAGCCTTGGCGGTGTCGATGCCGACGGCGGGGTCGACGGCGACGCGGGCCAGGGCGTCGGGACGCTCCACGGCCAGCTGCTCGATCTCCATGCCGCCCTCAACCGAGCACATGGCCAGGTAGTTGCGGTTCGCGCGGTCCAGCAGGACCGAGAAGTAGAATTCCTCGGCGATGTCGGCGCCCTGGGCGATCATCACCTTGTTGACGGTGTGGCCCTTGATGTCCATGCCGAGGATGTTGGATGCGTGCTCGAAAGCCTCGTCAGCGGTCTTCGCGACCTTTACGCCGCCGGCCTTGCCGCGGCCACCAACCTTGACCTGTGCCTTGACGACAACAACGCCGCCGATCTTCTCAGCAGCAGCTTTGGCTTCTTCAGGAGTGTGCGCCACGATTCCGGCAAGCACGGGTACACCGTGCGCCTCAAACAGATCGCGCGCCTGATATTCAAACAGGTCCACGGGCTAGTGTCCTTCTACGTCGAAGTAGGTTTACATTCGATCTGGCGATCGCAGAGCAGATGCATCAGGCCGGTCTGCTCCATTGGGAACTTTAGTACCTTGGCGCTTGGCGCCGATCACAGACTACCCCTTTAGTGATGAAGCACACACTTCTATCGCTTGTAGAAGACAGGGGCTCTGCGTTATGAAAACCTACCCGTTTCAACCCTCTTTCGTCAGGGGTGCATAGCGCAGCAGCAGCCGCTTTTCGCCGACGTCGAACTTCACCTTTGCCACGGTCTTGTCCCCTGAGCCTTCCACCGCCAGCACGGTGCCGTGCCCGAAGGAGGTGTGGTTGACCTTGTCTCCGGCCGCCACCGAAATGACTTCCTTCTGCGGCTGGACGCGGCCCATCGCCTTGGCCACCGGTGAGCCGGCGGTGCTGCCGCCGGTGCCCAGCGGAGCGCCGGCGCCCCAGGAGGAGCCGCCGTAGCGACTGGAAGTGATGCTTCCTCCCCCGCCCCAGGCAGGCCGTTCCATGCCTTCGCGCTTCCACTCGATCAGGTCCGCCGGCACTTCACCCACAAACTGGCTGGCCGGGTTGTACTGGCTCTGTCCCCACATGCTGCGCACCTCGGACCGGGTGAGGTAGAGGCGCTGCCGGGCGCGGGTCAGGCCCACGTAGGCGAGCCGGCGTTCCTCGGCCAGTTCGGCTGGGTCGGTCGCGGAGCGCTGGTGCGGGAAGAGCCCCTGCTCCATGCCGGTCAGGAACACCACCGGGAATTCCAGGCCCTTGGCGGTGTGCAGGGTCATCAGGGTCACCACGCCCTGCCGGCGGGATTCCTCGACGGCGGCGGCCACTTCTTCGGCGGAACCCTCCGGGGCGTCGGGGATCGAGTCGGCATCGGCCACGAGGGAGACCTGCTCCAGGAACTCGCCGAGCGATCCTTCGGGGTTGTCCCGTTCGTATTCGCGCACCACGGCCACGAGTTCGGCGAGGTTCTCCACCCGTGACTCGTCCTGCGGATCGCTGCTGGAACGCAGTTGGGCCAGGTACCCGGTCTGTTCCAGCACCGCTTCCAGGGCCGCGGCGGCACCGGATCCGGACGCCACCTCACTGAGGTCATCGATGAGTTTCACGAAACCGTTGACGGCGTTCCGCGAGCGGGTGGCCAGGCCGGGCGCTTCATCCGCACGGCGCAGGGCAGCCATAAACGAAATCCGCTCCCGTTCGGCCAGGGCAGCCACGGCGTATTCGGCGCGGTCGCCGATGCCGCGCTTGGGCTCGTTGAGGATCCGGCGCAGGTTCACCACGTCGTCGGAATTAACCAGCACCCGCAGGTACGCCAGTGCGTCCTTGATTTCCTTGCGTTCGTAGAAGCGGGTGCCGCCCACTACCTTGTAGGGCAGGCCCACCCGGACCAGGACGTCTTCCAGGGACCGGGACTGGGCGTTGGTCCGGTAGAACACGGCGACGTCGCCCGGGCGCAGGTTTTCCTCGTCCTGCAGCCGGTCAATCTCTTCGGCGATGAACCGGGCTTCCTCGTGCTCGTTCTCGCCCACGTAGCCGATGATCTTCTCGCCGTCGCCTTCGGCGGTCCAGAGGCGTTTCTCCGGCCGGTTGGGGTTGCGGGAAATCACGGCGTTGGCCGCGTTGAGGATGGTCTGGGTGGAGCGGTAGTTCTGCTCGAGCAGGATGGTCCGGGCGGAGGGGTAGTCCTTTTCGAAGTCGTTGATATTGCGGACGTCGGCGCCACGGAAGGCGTAAATGGACTGGTCGGAGTCACCAACCACCGTCAGTTCCGCCGGCGGAACGTCCAGGGCGTCGTCGTCGGACCCCACCAGTTCGCGGACCAGGGCGTACTGGGCGTGGTTGGTGTCCTGGTACTCGTCCACCAGGATGTGCCGGAACCGCCGCCGGTAGTATTCCGCCACACCGGGGAAGGCGCGGAACATAAACACGGTCTGGGCAATCAGGTCGTCGAAGTCCATGGCATTGGCCTGGCGCATCCGCTGTGCGTAGCCCTTGTATACCTCGGCGACGGCCTGCTCGAACGGGTCGGCGTAGTTGGCCGATTCCGCGTAGGACTCTTCGTCGATCAGTTCGTTCTTGAGGGCGGAGATCTTGTTCATGATCGCCTTGGGGGCGAACCGCTTGGGGTCCAGGTCCAGGCCCTTGGCCACCAGCGTGATCAGCCGCAGCGAATCGGCGGAATCATAGATGGAGAAGTTGGAGTTCATCCCCACCGTTTTGGCTTCCCGGCGCAGGATCCGCACGCAGGAGGAGTGGAACGTGGAGATCCACATGGTCTTGGCGACGCCGCCCACCAGTGACTCGATCCGTTCGCGCATTTCCGCGGCGGCCTTGTTGGTGAACGTAATGGCCAGGATCTGGCCGGGGTTGGACCGCCCCGTGGCCAGCAGGTAGGCGATGCGGTGGCTGAGCACACGGGTTTTGCCCGATCCGGCGCCGGCCACGATCAGCAGCGGGGAGCCCGCGTGCTTCACCGCTTCCTCCTGCTGCGGGTTCAGGCCCTGCAGCAGGTCTGCGGCACGGCTTTCGTCTGCGTAGGAGGACCCCCGGCGGGTTTCGGGAGCACCGGGCGCCTGCACGGCAGGCTCCGGAGCGTTTTTGCGGGGTGCGGGAAAAAGTGGATCAAAGAGGTAGTCCATGATGGCTTTAAGTCTAGGCGCTGCGGCTGACAATCCGGCGAGCAGCGTTTTCCCGCCGCACCCGGCGGGTCCGGAAGCGTGTTCAGGCCGAGGTCAGGGCACCGTGGATCTCCCGGACGGCGGCGGGCGAACCGGCAATGTGCCAGCGGAACCCGTTGACCTCGACGACGGCGGTGCTGCCGCCGGCAGCGAGGACGATGGCCTTGCCCGGCAGCCAGTCCCATTCCGGGCAGCTGTGCTGGAACCATGCCCCGGGCTGCCCGGAGGCCACCCGGCCCAGGTCGCAGGAGCCGGAGCCCATCATGCGCAGGGTGGCTGCACGGGAGGCTGCCGCCGTCCAGGGGCCGGCCACTTCGGGCCGCAGCAACCATGTGGGATGCAGGTAGGTTCCGGCGCACAGCCGGTTCAGCGCCTCGTCGGCCGGCGCGGTAATGGGCTCGCCGTTCAGGGTGGCGGGCCGGTCCTTGCCGCCGAGCCAGAGCAGGTCCTCCTGCGGCTGGTAGATGGCCCCAAGCAGCACGTCGGGGTCGCCCGGCACGTCATGCGGGCCCGGCTCCGGCCGCAGGGCGAGGGCCGAGCACCAATAGGTGGAGCCGGCAAAGAAGTTGTAGGTCCCGTCCACCGGATCAATGACCCAGGACCGGCCGGAGGTGCCGGTGTGGCTGGCACCCTCCTCCCCCACAATCCCGTCATCGGGCCGCAGTTCCCGCAGCCGGCCCACCACCAGCGCTTCGGCCTCGCGGTCTGCGGCGGTGACGACGTCGGACACCGACGTTTTCTGGCTGGCGGTCAGCCCTTCCGCCCGCATCCGGAGCGCAAGCCGGCCGGCCTCGCGGACCAGGTCTGCGGCCAGTTGGAAGTCTTCAGGTGATGCAACGGCACTCATGGGTCCAGCGTAACCGCGCCAAAGGTACGGCCATACTGTAGTTATGGGAAAAACAGCCGCACAGCGAGCCGCAAAGCACGGACCACAGGCAGGCCTGCCCCGCCCCGGCACACCGGGCGCCCCTGCCACCCGGGAACCCCAGGCCAAGAACAGTCCCGGCCTGATAGTCATTGCCGGCGTGGTGACCACGCTCTTCCTGTTCTGGTACCTGCACCTGCTGGTGCTGGGGCAGCTGACCCAGCTGTCCGACGGGCTGGCCATGCCCGACTCCATGGTGTTCGGCTACGGCGAAGACCATCTGGCCGCCCTGCGCGCCGCCATGGATGCCGATGCGCTGGGCCAGCTCAGCTACGTCCACAAAACCGCCGGGGTGCTGTTCCCGCTGATTTTCGGGCTGACCTGGCTGCTGATCATCGGGCTGAACACCCAGCGCAGGAAGCTGCGCTGGGTGCTCTTCAGTGCGCCCATCCTTTTCGTGGTGGCCGACCTGTGGGAGAACATCGCCATCGACAATGCCCTCGGTGCCGTGGAGCTAACGGGCGGTGACGCCGTCCTGGCGGGCACCCTGACCGTCGCCCGCTGGGTCCTGCTCGCCCTGAGCCTTGCGGCGTCCGTGGTTGCCGTCTTTACCCGCCGGGTTGGACGGCCACCAGAACTTGTCACCCAGGACAAAGGTTAGGGCCGGGACCACGACGGTCCGAACCAGCAGGGTGTCGAACAGGACACCGATGGCCACGATGATGCCCACCTGCGTCAGGGTCACCAGCGGCAGCACGCCCAGGACGGCGAACACGGCCGCCAGCAGGATGCCCGCACTGGTGATCACGCCGCCGGTGGAGCGCAGCGCGGCGAGCATGCCCTGCTTGGTACCCATGGTTGCGGCGTTCTCCCGGGCGCGGGTGGTCAGGAAGATGTTGTAGTCCACGCCCAGGGCCACCAGGAACAGGAACGAGTAGAGCAGCGTCTGCACGTCCATGGCCGGGAAGTCCAGGATGTTCTCGAACACCAGCCAGCTCAGTCCGGTAGCCGCCAGGAAGGTCAGCAGCACCGAGGCCACCAGCAGCACCGGGGCCACCAGGGAGCGCAACAGGACCATCAGCACTACGAAGACCAGGGCAATGACGGCAGTGCCTACCAGGATGGTGTCATGCTGGTTGGCTGCCAGCTGGTCCACCCGCTCGGCCGCTTCGCCGCCCACCAGGGCGTTGTAGGCCTCTCCTGCCAGGTCTTCGCGCAGATCGGTGATGAAGGTGTTCGCTTCATCGGTGCCTGCCTCGTATCCGGTGATCAGCTCCACCCGGGTCCGGCCGTCATGCTCGGTGCCCGGGGTGGCGGCGGTGACGCCTTCAATGCCCTGCAGCTGTGCGACGGCGGCTTCCGCGGAGTCGGTGTCCACCAGCACGGTGACCGGCGAGGAGGAACCGGCCGGGAACCCTTCGGCCAGGGTTTCGGCGGCCGTGACGGCCTGCGGCTTTTCGCGGAACTGTTCGTTTTCGCTCAGGCCGATCTGCAGGGTAAACAGGGCACTGCCCAGCGCCAGCAGCACGACGACGGCGATGCCCGCAATGGTCTTCGGGCGGCGGGCCGTGGCTTCGCCCAGCCGTCCCCAGAACTTTCCTTCCTTGGCGGGGTCCCCCACCTTCGGCACAAACGGCCAGAACAGCTTGCGGCCCAGCAGTACCAGCGCCACCGGCAGCAGGAACAGGGCGCTGAAGATGGCCAGGACAATTCCAATGGCGGCCGAGAAGCCCAGTCCGCGGTAGCTGGCGGTATCTGTGAACAGCAGCGTCAGCAGGGCCAGGATAACGGTGCCGCCGCTGGCAATGATCGCCCCACGGGTGCGGGTCAGGGCTTTGCCCATGGCCTCATAGACCGAATCATGGGCGCGCAGCTCCTCCCGGTAGCGGGCAATCAGCAGCAGCGCATAGTTGGTGGCGGCGCCGAAGACCAGGACGCTGGTAATGCCCACGGCAGAGGGGTCCACGGTGATTCCGGTGGCCGGAGCCAGCAGGTCCACCACCTTCGCGGCCAGCTGTTCAATGGCGCCCACAATGGCCAGCGGCACAATCCAGAGCCACGGGGAGCGGTAGGTAATCAGCAACAGCACGGCGACGACGCCGGCCGTGACGGTCAGGAGCACGAAGTTGGCGCCGGAGAACACCCCGGCCAGGTCGGCGCTGAAGGCTGCGCCGCCGGTCAGTTCCGCCTTGACGCCCTCGGGAGCAGCATCAGACACGGCGCTGCGCAGCTTCTCCACTTCCGCCGAGACGGCGTCGCCGTCGTCGGCCGCGGCCTGCAGTGTCAGCGGGACAATGGCCACCAGCTTGTTCTCGGAGACCACGGGCGGAACCTGGGGCGGCGGACCGGAGGCGCCGGCGTCGGTGGCGGCCGCATTGATATCGGCAATGGCGGCCGTATCCGCGTCCGTCAACGGCCCGCCGTCTTCACGGGAGACCACGACAATGGCGGAGGATTCCTGTGCGTCGGGGAACTCCTCCAGCAGTTCGGCAACCTGGGTGGACTGGTACTTATCGTCCAGACCGCCTACCCCCGTGGTGTCGTTTTCCTCTGCCGGCAGGGCAAACAGGCCAATAATGACGGCCACCCCGATCAGCAGAGTGACCCACGCCGTCTTGGCGTTCTTCACTATCCCTGCATACATGTGCTTCTCCCGTAACGTAAGTATCTCTCCGCCAAAGTATCTCAGATATGGAGATACTTCAATTGCAAGCTACTATTGGCTACGTGGAAGATCAGGAACTACGGCGGGATATCGTCGACGCGCTCCGTGGCCTGAGCCTGGACGGCCAGCGCGTCGCGGATGCCTTCGCGCACTCCCACGGCCTGAACGCCACCGACATGCGTGCACTGGTCCTGATCATGGAAGCCGAGATCCGCCGCGAGGCGCTGACCGCCGGCCAGCTCAGCGCCCGCCTGGGGACCTCCTCGGGGGCAACCACCGCGGTGATCGACCGGCTCGAGCGCATCGGGCACATCCACCGCAACCGCACCCATGCGGACCGGCGGAAGGTCACCCTGCACTTCGAGCCGCTGGCCATGCAGCTCGCCGGAGCCTATTTCGGGCCGCTGGGTGCCATGAACGACGAGGTGATGTCCCGCTACACCGAAGACGAGCTCCGCACCATCCTGGGCTTTATGCAGGCCATCCGGGAAACCTATGCCCGCTACCTCGCCCGGCTCAGCCCGGACGGCAACCCGGAGACAGGCGGCGCACCGGACGGTCTGCAAACGGACCGCGGGAGAAACGGGTAAGCTGGTAGCGCCCGCCGGGGAAGCCCGGCGGTCCGCCTCCGTAGCTCAGTAGGATAGAGCGGCCCTCTCCTAAAGGGCAGGTCGTCGGTTCGATTCCGGCCGGGGGCACTTTTTTGTTTAAGGCCCCCCGCCCGGCGCCATGCGTTCCGCGTCCGGGCTCAGGGACGGGCGGCGCTGTCGGTTTCGGCCGCGGGCTCCGTGGCGAACTGCGTGTTGTACAGCTGCGCATAGCGGCCGCCGCGCTCCAGCAGCTGCGCGTGCGTGCCCTGTTCGGCAATCCGCCCGCCTTCTATGACCAGGATGCGGTCGGCGTTGCGGATGGTGGACAGCCGGTGAGCAATAACGACGGCGGTCCGGCCCTGCAGTGCCTCACCGAGGGCCGCCTGCACGGCGGCTTCGGACGTGGAATCCAGGGCCGCGGTGGCCTCATCGAGGATGACGATCCGCGGCTGCGCCAGCAGCAGCCGGGCGATGGTCATACGCTGGCGTTCACCGCCGGAGAGCCGGTAGCCGCGCTCCCCCACCATGGTTTCCAACCCGTCCGGCAGGGAGCGGACCATGTCCTCGAGCCGGGCACGGCGCAGGGCATCCCAGATCTCATCCTCGCCGGCCTCCGGGTTGGCCAGCAGCAGATTGGCCCGGATTGTTTCGTGGAACAGGTGGCCGTCCTGGGTCACCATGCCCATGGCCTGCCGGATGCCGGCAAAACTCAGGTCCCGCACATCGGTGCCGGAGAAGCGCACGGCCCCGGAGTCGACGTCGTACAGCCGGGACAGCAGCTGTGCGATGGTCGATTTGCCCGCGCCGGAGGTGCCCACCAGGGCCAGTGTCTGTCCCGGCTCCACCCGGAAGGAGATGCCGTGAAGCACTTCCTCTCCGCCGCGCGTGTCCAGGACGGCCACATCTTCCAGGGAGGCCAGGGACACCTTCTCCGCGGTGGGATAGGCGAAGCGGACGTCGTCGAACTCCACGCTGAGCGGACCGGACGGAACCGGGGCGGGATGCTCCTTTTCCCGGATCAGCGGGCGCAGGTCCAGGATTTCGAAGACCCGCTCGAAGCTGACCACGGCACTCATGATTTCCACCCGGGCGTTGGCCAGGGAGGTCAGCGGGGCGTAGAGGCGGGTGAGCAGCAGCGCCAGGGTCACCACGTCGCCGGTGTTGAGGTTCCCGCGGAGCGCCAGGTACCCGCCGAGTCCGTAGACCAGGGCGAGGGCCAGGGCCGAGACCAGGGTCAGCGCAGTGACGAAGACCGCCTGCATCATGGCGGTTTTCACGCCGATGTCCCGGACCCGGGAGGCGCGCAGCGCGAATTCGCGGGATTCGGCGTCGGGCCGGCCGAACAGCTTGATCAGGGTGGCCCCGGGGGCGGAAAACCGTTCCGTCATCTGTGTGCCCATGGACGCGTTGTGGTTTGCGGCTTCACGCCGCAGCGCTGCAAGCCGTCCGCCCATCCGCCGGGCCGGCAGCAGGAACACCGGGAGCAGCAGCATCGCAAGCACGGTGACCTGCCACGAGGTTCCGAGCATCACGATCAGGGTCAGCACCAGGGCGACGACGTTGCTCACCACTCCGGAGAGGGTGCCGCTGAAGGCCTGCTGGGCGCCGATGACGTCATTGTTCAGCCGGCTGACCAGCGCTCCGGTGCGCGTCCGGGTGAAAAAGGCGACCGGCATCTTCAGCACATGGTCAAAGACTGCGGTGCGCAGGTCCAGGATGACGCTCTCGCCGATGCGGGAGGAAAACCAGCGGGTGGCCAGCGACACCGCGGCGTCAGCCACCGCCACCGCGGCGATCAGCAGGGCCAGCCGGACAACGACGCCCGGAGCGGTACCGGCCACGATCGAGTTGACCACCTCGCCTGCCAGGACCGGCGTGGCCACGGCCAGGAAGGCCCCGACCACTGACAGCAGGACAAAACCAAGCAGCCGGAAACGGTAGGGGGCGGCGAACCGGATAATCCGTTTCAGGGTTTCCCGGGAAATCTTGGTGTCATTTCCGTTGGCGCGGGAGATTTTATGGAGAGAACTCCACGCTGCGCCTTCCATGCTCATGTGTATTCCTCCGTAGTCTGCACGTTCCAGCTTAAGCCCGTCGCGGGGCGCTTCCGGGCTGATCGCCGGGGGCTGAATCGGCACAAAACTTTCCTGCACAGGGAGTGAAACATGTCACTGTTTTGGCGCTGTGCGCTGATACACTTCGAAACGCTGCCCGGTAGCTGAACGGGCACCGACGAAAGGCCGCTATGTCTCCGGCACTGAAACCCCCTGCTGTCCCTACGGAGGACCATGCCTCCGTGCAGGAGGCCGTTCCCGCGGAGGTGGCCGTCCCCACGGACGGCGCCGTCCGGCGCGCCATCGCGCTGGTTGCCGTGGAACGGCCCGAGGTTTTCGCCGTTGTAGCCGGCGTCCTGGCCGACGCCGGGCTGGAACCCGTAGCCGTCGGTGACCTTGACGAGGCCATCCAGGCATCCCGGACCGCCGTTCCGGCACTGGCCGTGGTGGATTCAACGGTGCGCCAGATTGCCGGCATGGACATGCTCAAGCGCCTGCGCCATGAGGAGCCGGCCATGACCAAACTGCCGGTGATCCTGGTGGCCGGCGAAGCGGGCCTGGACGTGGAATTGATGGTGGAGCTGGGAATAGCAGACTTCGTCGCCAGCCCGGTTGACGCCGAGGACCTGGCCCGCCGCGTGAACCTCATCCTTGCCACCGCGGAAGCACGGCGGCACCGCCGGATGGCCACAGCCCGGCTCCGCGAAGACACCCGCAGCATTTCGGCGTCAATCCGGGCCACCAACGACCCGCAACAGATGGCTGAAGTGGTAGTCCACGGGCTGGGGGCCACCTTCGAGGCCGACCATGTGCTGCTGGTGACGTTCCCGGATGAGCGCGTCCCGGAGCTGACGCTGGCGTGGACCCGCGACGGAGCGGACGGGTATATTCCTCCGCTGGCCGGACACACTGCGGGCGAGCTTGCGGAATCGCTGTGGGCCCGGGGACGTGCCCTGGCTGTTGAGGACCACGGCCAGCCCGCCGGAGATGAACCTGTTCCGGTAAGCCCGGCCGCGCTGGCGGCGGGGCTGCGGACCTCCCTGGTTGTGCCCCTGGGCCACGGGGACAAGGCTTTCGGCCTGTTGTGGCTTGCCGTGGAAAGCGGCCCCCGGGACTGGTCCGGTACCGAGACCTCGCTGATCCAGCACGTCAGCGGGAACCTCGCCCACGGCCTGGTCCAGGGCAACCTGATTACCGCCCAGCGCATGGTGTTGAAGCGCCAGCGGGAGCTGGACCGGGCCAAAACCGATTTTGTGGCCACGGTCAACCACGAACTGCGGACACCACTGACTTCCATTACCGGGTATCTGGACCTTATCCTCGACGGCTCCGGCGGGGACATCCCCGACGACGTTGCCCAGATGCTCAAGATCGTGGGCCGCAACGCGGTGCGGCTTAACCAGTTGATTACCGACCTGCTGACCATCTCCCGCCAGGACGCGGACGAGGCCGCCATCGAGGTCGAAGAAGTGGACCTGGAGGAAATCCTGCGGTCCGTGGCGGCTTCCCTGGCCCCCGCGGCCGGCGCCAACAGCCTGGACCTGCAGCTGGAACTCGGCCCCGACCCCCTTCGGGTGGACGGAGACCGGGCGCAGCTGGAACAGGTCTTCACCAACCTGTGCTCCAACGCCGTGAAGTTCACGCCCGCCGGCGGATCAGTTGAGGTACGGGCGGAACTGGTGCAGCCCGACGGCGCCGGTCCCGGCGTGCGCGTCCAGGTCAGCGACACCGGAATCGGCATCCCCGAAACCGACCTGCCCAACCTTTTCCGCCGTTTCTTCCGGGCGTCCAATGCCACGTCCGCCGCCATCCCGGGTACCGGCCTCGGACTCGCCATTGTCCAGGACATCGTGCTCCAGCACGGCGGGGAGCTGGGCATTGAGTCCACAGTGGGGTCGGGGACCACCGTGACGGTCCTGCTGCCGGCAACCCGCTAGGGGCTATACCGCAGGCACCCCCGCCAGGATCCGTTCCGGCGACGAATAGCAGTTTAGGGAAGTCCCGCGGCTGAAGCCGATCAGGGTAAGCCCCGCATCCTTGGCCAGCTCCACGGACAGCGCCGAGGGTGCACTGACCGCAGCCAGCACGGGTATGCCCGCCAGCTGCGCTTTCTGCACCAGCTCGAACGAGGCACGCCCCGAGACCTGGAGGGCCATCCCGCGCAGCGGCAGCATCCCGGCCCGCAAGGCCCAGCCCACCACCTTGTCCACCGCGTTATGCCGGCCCACGTCCTCGCGCAGGCACAGCAACTCCCCCTCCGCGCTGAACAGCCCGGCAGCATGCACGCCACCGGTCTTCTCGAAGACTTTCTGTCCCTCGCGCAACCGGTCCGGCAGGGCGGCCAGCATGTCCAACGGCAGACGGATGCGGTCCTCCGCCAGGTCGAAGTGGGTGGACTTGCGCACCGCCTCGATGGAGGCCGTGCCGCAGATGCCGCAGGAACTGGATGTGTACACATGCCGTTCCATGCCGGTGTCAGGAAGGGGGGTGCCCGGCCGCAGCTGGACGTCGACCACGTTGAAGGTCTGTTTCCCGTCCTCGTCCACACCGGCGCAGTAACGCAGGCTGATCAGCTGGCCCGGCTCCCAGATCACCCCCTCCGAGACCAGGAAACCGGCCACGAGGTCAAAATCGTCGCCGGGGGTGCGCATGGTGACGGTGAACGATTTCCCGCCCACCCGGATCTCCAGCGGTTCCTCCCCCGCAAGGACGTCGTCCCGCCGGCTGACGTTTCCGTCCAACCGGAACCTGGTGACCCGTCCACGCTGGGTAACCCGTCCCATGATGCCTCCCTTATACCTAATAACTGCTTGCTGTTCCGACCCGCTGCTGCCGGCCGGCCATCCCGTTGGCCGCTACCCCGCCGGTGCCCGGTTAACCTGCCAGGGCAGCGGAAGAGCCATCACGGCCTGGTCCCTGATGCACCCTTCCGGCGGTATCACCATCACGGCGTCCGCCTCGGCCAGGCCCCGAAGCATTCCCGAACGGAAATACGGTGACGGCATGGCGCGGTCCTCCTGGATGCTGCACGGCACCAGCCTGGTACGCCCGGGCAGGGGTTCCAGGTCCACGCCCGCCAGGACATGGCGCTCACGGGAAATCGGAGCCCCGCGCAGTCCGTCCAGCAGGGGTTGAAGGATGGTGAAGACGGCCATCATGGCGGCGAGGGGGTTGCCCGGCAGCGCTACCAGCAGCCGGCCGTCCCCCAGCCGGGCGAGCATCGTCGGATGGCCTGGCCGCATGGCGATGCCGTCGATCAGCAGCTCCGCGTCCACCTCTTCCAGTGCCCGGCGGAGGTGGTCTGCGTCGGAACGTCCCGTACCGCCCGTAGTGATCAGCACGTCTCCGGAGGACATCGCAATCGACAGCTCGTCGGCGGCTTCGCTGCTCAGCGCCGAAACCACGTCCTCCAGCCGGTCCGGGAGGCGCCGGACAACGTCCACCTTCCCGCCCAGCATGGAGACCAGCTGCGGGAGCTGCGGCCCGAAGGTGTCGCGGACCTGCCCCGGCTCGGGGATTCCGGCTTCGATCACTTCGTCGCCGGTCAGCAGGAGGGACACCCTGGGTGAGCGGAGCACCGGCAGGGTGTCATGCCCGCAGACGGCGGCGAGGGCAATGTGGGCCGGATTCAGCAGCTTGCCGGCGGGGATGGTGGTCTCACCCGCCGAGGCCTCTTCGCCCGCGGGACGGATGTGCTCGCCCGGGGACGGTTCGGATTCCCGGGCCCGGTCGCTGAGGGTCAGCTGCGGCAGGTTCGTACCGGAAACGTTCCCGCTTTCCGAACGCAGGACGGCGTCCGCCCCTTCCGGGATGAGCCCTCCGGTGAGGATCTCCACTGCTTCTCCCGGCTGCAGGGCCCGGCGTCCGGACTCCCGGTGGATCTGCCAACGTTCCACTTCCGGTTCCTGGTGGGTGATGACCGTCCACGGTCCCGGCCCGGCAACCGCCCAGCCGTCCATGGCGGCCGAGGCATAATGCGGCACCGGCTGGAGCGCCGTGGTCTCCAGCGCGAGGATCCGACCCAGTGCTTCGTCCAGCGGAACGGTTTCATAGGGCAGCGGACGGGCCGCGGCGTACGCGGCATGCCTGGCCTGTGCCCAGGAAGCATTGGGCTGGGCCGGCAGGATTACGGGAACGGCCTGTTCACTCATTCGGCACCTCCTGCTTCGGCTGCGGACCGGCACTCGCTGACGGCCACCGCCATAGCAGAGCGCATGGCCACGGCGTCGGATGCCTGACCGCTTCCGGCCGCCATCCCCGCGGCGTACCCGGCAATATAAGTAGTCAGCGGAGCAGCCGGACGCACCACGCTGTGGGCAGCGGCAGCGGCCAGGTCCAGGACTGCTGACACGTCCACGGGTGTTCCCTCGAGCTCAAGCGCCTTGAGCAGCCTGCCGCTCCACGCCTCGAGTAGTTCCTGCTGGCTTGCCATTTGTGCTCCTTCGCTTCGCCGTGGCGCCCGCGGGGCCTACGGTTGGTCTCCGGCGCTCACACCCAGATTCTGTGCGTCGTCCCAGGTGTCAACATCGGCTGTACTCATTGGGGGAACAACAACACCCCTCCATTGCACCCTAGCAAGCAGCGCCTTCATGGACATGTTGGTCAGGCCGTTGGGGGCATGGCCGGCGACGGCGGCGTGTAGGTCCGCGGTGCGGTACAGCCCCGCCAGCGGCTGGCTGCGCCCGCTGCTGTCCAGGGCCAGGAGGCTGTCGCCAGCTCCATCGCCGGCGGCCGTCAGGAGGGCCTGCACCGCGGCCCTGACGCCGGGCATGTCGCAGGCCAGGACCAGGGTCCAGTCGCTGCGCCCGGGCAACGCGGCCAGCCCGGCGGCGACGGCGGCGGCGGGGCCTCCGAACGCGGGTTCTTCCCTTACCAGCAGGGGGTTACCGGGGAAACCGTCCAACAGCGGCCGGAGCCCGGGAAGACCGGCGACGACAATATGCTGGGCTCCGTCCGCGGCCGCCAGGGTCGTTTCCAGCAGGGTGGCGCCCCCGGCCAGCAGCAGCGCCTTCGGCCGGCCGCCCAGCCGGGCCGAGCGGCCACCGGCCAGTATTACGGCGTTGTGGGTTATTGCAGGCATCAGGCGGCTGTGTCGTTCTGCAGGAAGGGATCCCATTGCGGGGACGGGCGTTCAAGTTCACGGATCTGCCAGCGGGCTCCCCGCGGGGCCTTGGGGGAAATACGCAACTGCCAGCCAAGCTGGGCCAGGGTCCGGTCCCCTTTGGTGTTGTTGCAGCGCAGGCAGCAGGCCACCAGATTCTCCCAGCTGTCATCTCCCCCGCGGGAGCGCGGGATGACGTGGTCCACCGTGGCGGCTGCCTTTCCGCAGTAGGCACATTCATGGTTGTCCCGGCGCAGTACGCCCCGGCGGGTGGCCACGGTGCCTTCCCGGTACGGTACCCGGACGTAACGGTGGAGCAGGATGACGGAGGGCCTGGGAAGGATTTCGGTGGGCCCCACTACCGGCTCGCCGCTTTCCGCCACCACGCTCGCCTTCCCGCTCAGTACCAGCACCAGCGCGCGTCGGAAGGTAATCACGGCCAGCGGTTCATATCCAGCATTCAGAACGAGAGTGCGCATGCACATACCTCTTCGTAGGCCGCCCACGAGTCAGTGAGTACTAGACACCGGCACGCGTGCGGCACATCGGATTGTCTATGCAAGAGTATGACGGGATTGCATTCTTGGCCATTTCCCGGCTCAAAACCCGCGCCGGACCGGGTGCTGGTTCCGGGTTGCCTCGCCCCGTCCCCGGTATTAAAGCCGGAAGGCTCCCACCAATGGGGAGCCTTCCGGGTTGTTTCTTGGCTGTGCTGCTCAGGTGCCTGTTGCTTAGCTGCTAGCCGCCTACACGGATGTAGACGCCGCCGGAGCCCAGCTCCGCCGGAGCCACAACGGTGCTGTTGCCGTTGAAGCCGCCGTGTACAGCCTGGCCGCCGCCTACGTACACCGCGATGTGGGCCAGGCCCATGCCGCCGTTGGCGTAGTAGATCAGGTCACCCGGCATGGCCTCGGCTGCACTGACCGTCCGTCCAAGGGACAGGTAGCTCGCAGGCCATCCGTGGTGGTTGATGCCTGCCGCAGCCAGGGCGTTGGTAACCAGCATGGTGCAGTCCTGCTGGACGCCCAGCTGTGCGTAAGCTGCAGCGGCAATGGTGGAAGCAACCCCGGAAGGGATGCCCTGCCCGGGCGCCGGGGTGGAAGAGGCAGTGGTAACAACACCGGCAGCCGGAGCTGCGGGCGATGCCGTACGTGCGCCCTGCGAACCGGCAACTGCCGCGTCCTGTGCCTGGACCGCGGTTTCCACGGCTTCGGCAACGGGAGCCGCAGTTGCGCCGGCAATATCTTCGCGTTCGAAGGAGATGGAGACATCGCCGGGGACCTGCACGGTCTTGAGCGAAGCCAGGTCCAGCGTGCTGGTCTGGACATCGCGCAGGGGCTCCGTGCCGGAGGCGTTGGCAGCCACACCGGTGGTGAGGACCAGACCGGAGGCAGCCGCAATAACTGCAGCCTGGCGGCCCACGGTTCCGGCGTTGGCGCTCACGGCACCGGCAAGTGCGTTCAGCGTGGTGGTGCGTTCAACCGGCGCCCGGTGACGGGCGCGCTCAACTGTCGAGGTCATGATTCTCCGCGTCTCGATTTCCGTGCTTAGTTGACGCGGACGAAGCTGACGCCGCCCAGGTCGGAGAGGCTGTGCAGGCCGGTGTTCGCACCGTTCAGACCGCCGCTGATGACCTGGCCGTTGCCGACGTAGATGGCCACGTGGCCGCCGTTGATGACGAGGTCACCCGGGGCCGGGCTGCCGACTACGGTGCCGAACTGGAAGAACTGGCTGGGAGCCAGGTCACCCACCGACTTGCCGACGGAGCGGAGAGCCTTTTCGACCATGGCGGTGCAGTCCTGGGCCACGCCGATCTGGCTGTAAGCGGAGGCTACGAGGCCGGCGGCAACGTTGCCCGGGGCAACGGCGCTGGCGGCGGGAGCGGAAGAGGCGGTCTGCACACCGACGGCCGGTGCGGCGGCTACGCGGGAAGCTGCGGCGCGCTGTGCGGCTGCCTGCTGCTCCTGTGCGGCCTGAGCGGCGGCTTCTTCGGCTGCAACCTGTGCGCGGTAGTCGGCGCCCGAGATGGAGCTGGGAGCTTCCAGGTCGAGGGCGAAGGTTGCGTCTGCGGGAGCCTTGACGTCTCCGGCAACAACGTTCAACGGGGTGGATTCAAGCGCCTGGCGGTCCGTGCTGACGGACGCTGCCTGTGCAGGGAGTCCTGCAGCCAGCACGAGGCCGGATGCTGCGACAACGACGGCGGCCTGACGGCCCACCATGCCTGCGTTGCTGCTGACTGCCTTGGAAAGTGCAGTGATCGGGTTGGTCTGAACGGTGGCAGCGCGACGGCGGCCGTGAGCGTGTGATGACACAGGTTTGCCTCTCCCAATTGCCTACGAGGTGAGCTGTCGGATTCGGATGGGAGTCACCCGGTTGCCCGGCCTATGGCCTTGTGCAACTTAACCCCAAGGGCTTCTTGCGAAACCCGAAATTGGTTCCCCCGCCTCTGCCATGCGATTCTGCGAACGGACTTCAAACAGTGGCAGAGCTAGGCGATCTGTTCGAAGGTGCCTGATCGTTGGCGAATCAGGCACGAGGACGAGCGTACAGCAACATTTGCGCTATGTCACGTTCCGATCACGAAACGGTATTAGAGCGGTTACAACCAGTCCAACGGGTCAACAACTTCCCCGTTAACCATGACCTCAAAATGCAGGTGGCAGCCGGTGGAAGCACCCGTGGTGCCGCTGGCGCCCACGAGGTGTCCGCGCTTGATTTCGGTGCCTGCGGACACGGAGATCGCTGAGAGGTGGTTGTACGTGGTCTGCACCCCGTTGCCGTGGTCAATGACCACGCGGTTGCCGCCGCCGTAGGGGTGCCAGCCGGCGGATACCACCGTGCCGGAGGCCGCCGCGTTCACCGCCGTGCCGCAGGCAGCTGCAAAGTCCTGGCCGTTATGCATTTCGCCGGCCTGCCCTGTGATCGGGCTGACCCGGTGCCCGAACCCGGAGGTCTTCACGAGCCCTTCATCCAGGGGCGTGGACAGCGTGCCCTTGGCAGCCGCGGGAACAGTGTGGGATCCGGAGGCCACGGTGACCGAGGCCAGCTTGGCATCCGGATCATATTTGCTGCTGATGCCGGCGCGGGCAAAACCGATATTGGCATTGGCATCCGCGGATACCGGCGCGTCGGCAGCCGTCGTCGGGAGCTGGACCGGATCATCGGCTGCTGCCGATGTGGGCAGCGCTGCGGTGAGGATGAGCCCCGAGGTGGCCGCTGTGATGGCGACCTTCTGTGCGGCGCCACCCATGGAGATGTTTTTGGTTTCAACCCGCCTTCGCCCGGAAGGCTGGGAGCTGCGCCGGCGCGCGGGAGCAGCGGGAGCAGCAGGAGCAGCAGCACGGCGCCGCCCCGAAGCAGCATGCTTCGACAAGTGTTTCCCTCTCTTGGATCGCCTGCGAAGTTAGCTGTCGGATTCGAGTAGAGAAACTCGGCCTTCGGCGTACCGCCGGCCGAACGCGCTTCTATGGGCGTCGGGCCGTTGGCTTCCGGAAGACTTCACCCCAAGGCAGTTGCACTGCCGGAAAATGGGTCCTCCGCCCCTGCCTGATGAGTTGGTGCTCCGGTCTGCTGGCAGGGCTCGGCGGACGGACCGGATAACGATGGTGTTTCAGCGTCGCAACTTACTATAGGGTAAACCGCGCAAAAGTGACCATTCCGTTACCCGGCGTGTGAGACAAAGACGTGTGCCGCCACTTCGGCGGGCAGTTCCAGTGCCCCTTCAATGCCGGGAACCCGGACGGAGATATAGCCGCCCACTACTTCTGCCGTGATCTCTGCGCCCGGCCGCAGCCCCGCTTCGTCGAGTTGGGAGAGTAGTTCCGGCTCCACCTGGATGGGTTCCGCCAGCCGCACGAGCTTCAGTTTGGCTCCGGGGATGGCTTCCGCCACCGCCGAGACCAGGTCATTCACGCCTGCGTGGAAGACCTCTGCCGGGGCAGCTACTCCGCCAATGCCTTCCAACCCCGGAATCGGGTTGCCGTAGGGAGATTCGGTGGGATGCCCCAGCAGCTCATACAGCCGCCGTTCCACCCGCTCGCTCATCACGTGCTCCCAGCGGCAGGCCTCGTCATGGACATAGGCCCAGTCCAGGCCGATGACGTCCGAGAGGAGGCGCTCCGCGAGCCGGTGCTTGCGCATCACTTCGGTGGCCCGGCGGCGGCCAAGTTCCGTCAGCTCCAACCGGCGGGTTCCGGCAACTACTACCAGTCCGTCGCGTTCCATGCGGCCGATGGTCTGGGAGACGGTGGGTCCGGAGTGCCTCAGCCGCTCGGCAATCCTGGCCCTCAGGGCCACGATGTTTTCTTCTTCCAGTTCCAGGATGGTCCTGAGATACATCTCAGTCGTGTCAATGAGATCCGTCATGACGGGCCGCTCCTAGTACCGAAGGGAGGAGGGCAACGCGTGCTGCCCGGGTATACGCCAACACGTTAGCCTACCCGCGGGACTGCCGGTAAATTGCGGGATGCCCGGCACAGGCAGCAGTGTCGCCGGTCATAAATCGTGCGCCAAGCGGCCTTGCGGCAGAATGAAAGGGTATCTGCGCTTACCTTTCGACACGCTTGGAGCGACACATAATGGGCGATTCCGCCGCACTGAAGATTCCCGCTGAACTCCTTCCGAAGGACGGCCGCTTTGGTGCCGGTCCGTCCAAGGTCCGCCCCGAACAGATGGCGGCGCTTGCCGCCGCAGGAGCCACCCTCCTGGGCACCTCCCACCGGCAGGCCCCCGTGCGGAACCTGGTGGGCAGTGTGCGCCAGGGACTCGCGGACCTGTTCTCCGCACCCGAGGGCTATGAAGTGGTGCTGGGCGTGGGCGGATCAACCGCGTTCTGGGATGTCGCGGCCTTCGGGTTGGTGGAGAAAAAGGCACAGCACCTTTCCTTCGGCGAATTCGGCTCAAAGTTCGCGGCAGCGACCAACAAGGCCCCGTTCCTCTCGGCGTCGAGCATCATCAAGGCCGAACCGGGCACCCGTCCGGAGCCCGCCGCGGAAGCCGGCGTCGATGTCTACGCCTGGCCGCAGAACGAGACCTCCACGGGCGTAGCCGCCCCGGTGCGGCGCGTGGAAGGAGCCGATCCCGGTTCCCTTGTACTCATTGATGCCACTTCCGCCGCGGGCGGCCTGGACGTGGATGTGTCCCAGTCGGATGTCTATTACTTCGCCCCGCAGAAGAACTTCGCTTCCGACGGCGGCCTGTGGCTGGCCATGTTCTCCCCCGCAGCCTTGGAACGGGCGGCGCGGATCAACGCCGGGGACCGCTGGATCCCGGACTTCCTTAACCTGCAGACCGCAATCGACAACTCCCGGCTGAACCAGACCTACAACACGCCGTCGTTGTCCACGCTGGTCACGCTGAACGCCCAGATCGAGTGGCTGAATGCCAACGGCGGACTGGCGTTCGCGGCCGGTCGTACCGCGGAGTCGGCCGGACGGATCTACTCCTGGGCGGAGAAATCAGCCGTCGCCACCCCGTTCGTGGCACGGGCTGAGGACCGCTCGAACGTCATTGCCACCATCGACTTCGCTGAGGGCATCGACGCAGGGGCGATTGCCAAGACCCTGCGCGCCAACGGCGTGGTGGATGTGGAGCCGTACCGCAAGCTCGGCCGCAACCAGCTGCGTATTGCCACGTTTGTTGCCATTGATCCCGACGACGTGAGCGCGTTGCTGGCGTGCATCGATTATGTGATTGCCAATTCCTGATCCTCCAACGGCGCATTCAGTAACGGCCCCGGCAGGGCCCGGACACTAGGCAGTGTCCGGGTCCTGCTGCTTTTCCGGGGCGTCGGTGGTCATGCTCAGCCGGCGGGGCAGGCTGCGGTCATAGTGGAAGCGCATCCCATAGGTACGCCACGCCCAGATGAACCCGATAGCGGCGGCCGCCAGGCCGGATGCGGCGGCCACCCCCAGGCTCCACCGCGGGCCGAACGCATTGGACACCCAGCCGACTATGGGTGCGCCCAGCGGCGTGCCGCCCATAAAGATGGCGAAGTACAGGGCCATCACCCGGCCGCGCATGACCGGGATGGTGGTGGTCTGCACGTAGGCATTGGCGCTGGTCATCAGGGTGAGGGCAAAGAGGCCCACGGGGATCAGCGACAGTGCGAAGAGGACAAGGCCGGGTGCGGCAGCGGAGAGGATGCAGGCGATCCCGAAAGCTCCCGCCGCACCGAAGACAAAGCGGAGGCGCGGGCGGTCCCGCCGCGCCGACAGCAAGGCACCGGCGACGGAGCCGATGGCCATCACGGAGTTGAGGAGTCCGAAGATGCCGGCATCCCGCCCGAACTCGGTACGTGCCATCGCCGCTATGTAGATGGCGAAATTCATGCCGAACGTTCCGACAATGAAGATCGCCAGCATCACCATGATCAGGTCCGGCCGGTGCCGCACATAAGCGAGTCCTGCGCGGATGCGGCCCTTGCCGGGCGGCGCCTTGGGCAGGGTGCGCAGCTCCCCGGCGCGCATCTTCAGCAGCGCGAGCACCATGGCGCCGAAGGTCAGGGCGTTGGCGACAAACACCAGACCCGGGCCGATAGCCACCGTAAGCAGGCCGGCGACGGCGGGGCCCACCATCCGTGCCCCGTTAAAGGAGGCACTGTTCAGCGCGACGGCGTTGGGCAGGTCCCGTTCGGGAACCACCTCGGATACAAAGGCCTGGCGGGCCGGTCCGTCCACGGCGGACACCACGCCCAGGGCCAGCGCGAACGCGTACACATGCCACAGCTCTGCATGCCCGGAGAGAACCAGCAGACCGAGCGCCAGGCCCAGTCCGCCCATGCTGACCTGCGTCGCCAGCAGAACCTTGCGCCGGTTATAGGTATCCGCAATCAGCCCGGACCAGGGCGCCAGCAGCAGTTGGGGGCCCAGTTGCAGGGCCATGACAATGCCCATGGCGGCGGCGTCCTGGTCGGTAAGGATGTCATAGACCAGCCAGTCCTGCGCCGTGCGCTGCATCCAGGTGCCGATGTTGGAAACCAGCGCACCGAAAAACCAGATCCGGTAGTTGAAGAAGTGAAGGGAACGGAACATCAGCTCAGCGCTCCCTCAGGGATTGATGAACCTGTTGCCGCAGCCGTCACGGATTATTCGTCCTCCTGCGCATCCGTCGTCTCGGAGGAAGCACCGGGCTGCTGCCCGCCGTCCTGCGACCCGCCGTCGGGCTGTTCGTGCTCCCGCTGATCCTGCTCCGGCTGTTCCTCACCGATATCCCCGGAGGCGTGCTGCGCGGCTTGTTCGCGCGCAGCCTGCTCCAGCGCCTGCTGTTCCTGCTCGGCAGCAATGTCCTCCGGCCGCAGCCGCTCGGACCAGGGCACCCACTCCGGAGCCAGGAGTGCATCCTGAGAGGGCAGCAGGCCTACCTCGCTGACAGTGACCTTTTTGCTCCGCGGCACCCTGGCAACGGTGGCGTACCAGTGCCAGCCCCGGTAGCCGGGCCGCAGCGAGGTGAAGCGGTGTGTCACCAGCCGCTCGGCGTCGGCCGCGGCACCCACGTAATCCCCGATCTCGTTCGGGGAGGCAACCTCGAGCAGACCGGCACGCGCTTCCGCCACTGCGGCGGCGAGCACGGCGTCCGGCTTGCCCGGACGGCGCGGCGCACGTTTGCGCGCCGGAGCGGATTCGGCGGGAGAATCAGGAGAAGGAGATACCGGTGTCATCGTCAATTCAGTACACGAACCTTATATATCCAAATCATCGGCAACGGCGCGCAGCACGGCGGCCACCTTGGCAGCGTGCTTCTTTTCCGGGTAACGCCCCCGGCGCAGTCCGTTGGAAATGCCATCGAGCAGTTTGATCAGGTCTTCCGTGATCACGGCCATGTCCTCGGCGTCCTTGCGGGTGGCCTTCGCTACCGACGGCGGGGCCTCGAGGATGCGGGCGGAAAGGGCCTGCGGGCCGCGGCGTCCGTCCGCCACGCCGAATTCCATCCGGGTGCCGGGCTTGACCTCGCTGACGCCGGCAGGCAGGGCCGAGGCATGGAGGAAGACTTCCTGCCCATCATCCGTGGCCAGAAAACCAAAACCCTTACCAGTGTCGAACCACTTGACCTTGCCGATAGGCACTTCGGTTACCTCGCTCTTAGTTCCGTTTGCGGCAGGACACCTGCCTTGTTCCATGACCGTTCCAGGGCCATTGCAGGACCCGCGTTGCCCATCAAGGCGCCCCGTACCTCTGAGATACTACGGGGAAGTCTGTTCCCTTTAGAATATCCCGACCAGCCAACGGGGCTCCAAGCCCGCCCCTTTGTCCGGCCGATTTCCGCTGTTAGCGTTAATCACCATGGATAAAACCCCGCCGGACGCCGTCCGGCCCCCAGCCGCAGTTCCGCCCGAACAGACCCCGCGCCGTCCGGAGAACGCCGGTCGGCCTGCCCGCCTCCTGGCCGCAGTTGCCGGTGTGCTCGCCGTATTCGGGCTCGGGACCCTGGCGGCGGTCCTGATCCTCGCCCTGCAGGGCCAGGCCGTGGCCCCGTGGCTGGTGGGCGCAGCCTACTTCGCCCTGCCCCTCGCGTTCCTGCTCATGGCGGCCTCAGTCATCAACGGGATCAGGCGCAGGCGCAGGAGCTGATCGGTCCGTTTTTCTCCCCACTCAGGTAACGTGGTTTTGATGTCCGCGATTCGAGCTTTGGCAGAGGATTTAGCCGCACGCAGTGACGACCAGCTGCGTGAATTGCTCGCGGCCCGGCCCGACCTGGTGCTTCCGCCGGTCCCGGATTTCCAGGCACTGGCAGCCCGGGCCTCCACCCGGGTCAGCGTGCAGCGGATCCTCGAGAAACTGACGGCTCCGGAACTGCAGGTCCTCGAAGCAGTCGACCTCACCACCAACGAGGATTCACACCTCAGCACCACTGCCTCGTGGCTGAAGGCCGCCATCGCCGGCTCGACCATCAAGTCCTTGGACGCCATCCTGGGCCATCTGCATTCCCTGGCGCTGCTCCGGCGGGCCACACCGCACCCCGGAGCGCCAAAGGCGGATGCGGCCCGGCGGTTCTATCTGCCGGTGTCCGTCCTGGGCGAGGCCCTGGGCGCCTACCCTGCAGGTTTGGGCCGGCCCTATTCCACGCTTGCCGCCCAGCATCCGGAATTCGGACAGCGCCTGGTGGGCATCGCGGAGGGGCTGCGCAGCACCGGACTGCCGGTGGAGAAAGCCGACACCCCGTCCACCGCGGCACACTCCCTGCACCATCTGGTCTCTGATCCGGCCGGCTGGGCCGCCCTGATGGCCACGGCTCCCCCGCAGACCACCGAGCTGCTGCGGCGCTTCAAGTACTCACCGGTGGGCACGATCCCCAAGAAGGCCGCCCTCGGTCGCGCAGTGCTGGACAATCCTTCCCCCACGCCGGTGGAGTGGCTGGTGGCCCGTGGACTTTTGGTTCCCTTGGATGCGTTGCACGTTGAACTCCCCCGCCCGGTGGGCCAGGCCTCGCGCGGGCACGTCATTGTGTCCGATTTCCAGCTGGAGGCGCCCCGGCCCAAGCCCCGCAGCGTTACCCGAATCCTCCGGGACAATGCGGCTTTCGGTGCGGTGGCCGAGACGCTGCGCCTGGTGACGGAACTGCTGGCCCTCGCAGCGGAGAATCCGATCGGCACCCTGCGCTCCGGCGGCGTGGGCGTCCGCGAAGTTCGCCGCTTGTCCGAATCCCTGCGGCTCGACGGCGCCACCACCTCATGGCTGCTGGAACTGGCGGCCATCGCCGGCCTGCTGACATTGGACGCGGCCACGTCACGGTGGGGCGCCTCGGAGGGGTCCTGGCTCAACGAGACCCGGGAAGCCCAGTGGCGGCGGCTGGTGGAAGCGTGGCTGGATGCGGACCGCGCACCGTCCCTGGTGGGCGCGCCGCTGCCTGCCGGCGGAGCCGTGAACGCCCTGGCTGCCGAAGTGTCCCGCCCGGATGCCCCCGTGGTACGGCGTCGCGCCCTGGAAATGCTGGCCCAGCTCTCCGAGCCCGGAGAGGAAACGGGGACGCCGGGAACCGCAGCAAACCCCGGCAATTCGGAAACGGTAGGCGCCTTTGACACCGAAGACCTCATCAGTGCGCTCACCTGGCACCAGCCACGGCTGCAGCGGCGTTTTGCCCGGCTGGTCCCGGGCATCCTCAAGGAAGCGGCGCAACTGGGCCTGCTGGGTTCCGGTGCCCTGACTGAGCTGGGGTCTGCCGTGGCGGCCGGGGACTATGCCGGCGCCACGAAGCTGCTTCATGAGGCGTTGCCTGCGCCGTTGAATTCCTTCCTGCTTCAGGCCGACCTCACCGCGGTGGCACCCGGCTACCTGGAGCCCGACGTCGCGCGGGAACTGGCGCTGCTCTCCACCCCCGAGGGGCAGGGCCCGGCAACCATCTACCGGTTCTCGACGGATTCCATCCGGCGGGCGCTCGACGAGGGGCACGATGCCGACGGCATCCTGGCGTTCCTGCGTCAGCATTCGGCTACCGAGGTGCCCCAGCCGCTGCGTTACTTGGTCGAAGACACCGCTGCCCGGTACGGCCGGCTGCGGGTGGGTGCCGCAGGTTCCTATCTGCGCAGTGACGACGAGGTTGGCCTGAACGCCCTGCTTGCCGATCCGCGCACCGCTTCCCTCGGATTGGTGCGGCTGGCCCCCACGGTTGTAGCCGCCAACGTCCCCGCCAAGGAGCTGACCTCCGCACTCCGGGACCTGGGGTACCCGCCGGCATTGGAAGGTCCGGCCCGCAAACCGGTCGGGTCCCACCGGATGGTTCCGGTAGCCGCCCCCTCCTCGTCCAAGACCCGCCTGAACCCGTGGGAGCTTACGGAAGAGGACATGGAACGCCAACTGGCCGCCCTGCGCGGTGAAGGCCCGCCCCTGCACGCCGGCGGGGAAAGCGAATCCCTGGTCAGCCTGGAGACCCTGCGCAAGGCCATCCGGACCAAAAGCTCGGTGCGGATGGGCGTGGTGGACAGCCAGGGGAATCAGCGGCAGGAGATTTTCGTTCCCCTATCGGTTAATGACGGCAGGGTCCGGGTCTACGATCCGCGCCATGACGTGGAACGTACAGTGTCAGTACATCGGATTATGGATGTGGAAATAGTGGAGGGTAGCCCGGCGCATGGTTGACGGACCGTTGATTGTCCAGAGCGATAAGACGATTCTCCTGGAGGTCGACCACGAGCAGGCAACCGAAGCCCGGCATGCCATTGCCGCCTTCGCCGAACTGGAACGGGCGCCCGAGCACATCCACAGCTACCGGCTGACCCCGCTGGGACTCTGGAACGCCCGGGCCGCCGGGCTCGACGCGGAGCAGGTACTGAACACGCTGCTCACCTACTCCCGGTTCCCGGTGCCGCACTCGCTGCTGATCGACATCGAAGAAACCATGTCCCGGTACGGCCGGCTGCGGCTGGAAAAGGATCCCCAGCACGGCTTGGTGCTGCGCACCAATGACTACCCGGTGCTCGAAGAGGTAATGCACGCCAAGAAGATCCAGCCGCTGCTGGGCCCGAGGATCGACGGCGAGACCGTGGTGGTGCAGTCCGCCATGCGCGGGCAGCTCAAGCAGCTGCTGCTGAAGCTCGGCTGGCCGGCCGAGGACCTGGCCGGCTACGTGGACGGTACCCCGCACCCCATCATGCTGGATGAAGACGGCTGGTCCCTGCGGCCCTACCAGAAGCTGGCCACCGAGAACTTCTGGGCCGGCGGTTCCGGCGTGGTGGTGCTGCCCTGCGGCGCCGGGAAAACCCTGGTGGGTGCGGCAGCCATGGCCACCAGTTCCACCACCACACTGATCCTGGTCACGAACACCGTCTCCGCCCGGCAGTGGAAGGATGAGCTGCTCAAGCGCACTTCCCTGACCGAGGACGAGATCGGCGAATACTCCGGGGCGGTCAAGGAAATCCGGCCGGTCACCATCGCCACCTACCAGGTCCTGACGCTCAAGCGCGGCGGCCTGTACCCCCATCTGGAACTGCTGGACGCCAATGACTGGGGCCTGATCATTTACGACGAGGTGCACCTGCTGCCGGCACCCATCTTCCGCATGACGGCGGATCTGCAGGCACGCCGCCGGCTCGGGCTGACCGCCACTCTGGTCCGTGAGGACGGCCGCGAGGGCGAGGTCTTCTCCCTGATCGGGCCCAAGCGCTACGACGCCCCGTGGAAGGACATCGAGGCGCAGGGCTACATTGCCCCGGCCGAATGCATCGAGGTCCGGGTGGACCTGCCCCGCGATGAGCGGGTGGCGTACGCCATGGCCGAAGACGGGGACAAGTACCGGCTGTGCTCTACGTCCGAGACCAAGACCGGCGTCGTCGAGCAGCTGGTCAAGCGGCATACCGGCGAGCAGACCCTGGTGATCGGGCAGTACCTGGACCAGCTGGACGAACTGGCCGAGCGGTTGGACGCTCCGGTGATCAAGGGCGACACCCCGGTGAAGGAACGCCAGCGGCTGTTCAGCGAATTCCGGGAAGGCGCCCTGAATACCCTGGTGGTGTCCAAGGTGGCTAACTTTTCCATTGACCTGCCGGAGGCCTCCGTGGCCATCCAGGTGTCCGGTTCCTTCGGCTCACGGCAGGAGGAAGCGCAGCGGCTGGGCCGGCTGCTGCGGCCCAAGGCGGACGGCAAGGCTGCGCACTTCTACACAGTGGTGGCGCGGGACACCCTGGACCAGGACTTTGCCGCCAAGCGGCAGCGCTTCCTGGCCGAGCAGGGTTATGCCTATTCCATCCTGGACGCCGCGGATATCGAAAAGCCGGTCTAGGTCCGTCAGGGGACGAGCCGTAGTGATGCCGGGCGGCAACCCGGTCCTGGACCGGATCAATAAGCGCGAGGCCAAAAAGAAGTTCCACGGTAATGGTGGAAAGAAGTACTGCCCCCGGCCATGGGTAGTTCTACCCATGGCCGCCTTTCCTTTTTGGATGAAATTCGGCTGGAGATTCGCTACATTTGCTCCAGTGCTCGGAACCGTAAACCGTTCCATCATCCAGGGGGAAAAATGCCGATAAACGGCTGGGATATCCAAGTCGAGGTCGTCCGCGGCGTTATAGAAAAGGCACGGGTCACGGTCGATGACCTGCAAGCAGAGGAGACAACCCTCCAGAATGCGGTCAGTTCGGCGGCCGGATCAACAAACAGCCCCGCCATCCTTTCGGCGATGACCGAATGCTACGAGGACTATTTGTCCGGGCTGATAAACAGCGGCACCGTTCGTGCGGGCAATGCCTGCAATTCAACCGGCGATGCGGTTAATCATTATGTGAGCGGCGATGAAGAGATGGCCGGAAACGCCAACCGGTCGGCGGGCGAATCCCCCTCAACCAGCCATGATGACACCGACGCCCCTGCCGGAGCACTTCAGTGAGCGCGGGCAACCTGCCGGTGCTGCCGGACACAGGTGCCATCCGCGGCGACGCTGCACGGGTGGCGGAGTCCGGAAACCGCGCGAAAAGCCATGGCCAGGACCTGGTGTCAACCTGGGCTGGGCTGCGGGACAGTTACCAGGCCCCCGAACAGGACATCGTCCACGGCGCCATGGCCAAGGCCGCAACGTTCACCGACGCAACGGCGGAGGTCACCGGAGCCATCCGGGACGCCCTGAATACCTTCGCCGACGCCGTTGACGCGCTCCGTCCGCGGTACGACGCCCTCGTGGCGGCCATGGGCGCCCACGCTTCCCATGTGCCGGATCAGGAGGACGAGGACGGCCTTGCCGCCGCGGAGGCGGAAGAAGCCCGCCTTGCCCGTGAGACATGGGCCGTCGCAGCTGAGCTCCAGGCAGCCGAAGACGTCTGCGCGGCAGCGATTGCCGGCCTGCACCTGTCGTTCTGGGAACTCCCGGGGAGCACAACCTCACCCTATGCGGCCGTGGGCAGCGGTGTGCTGTCCAACGGGCTGCTTTCAATCCACTCGAACCCGGGCCCCCGGCTGATCCGGGTTGCCCTCGATCCGGGATCCAACAGGCGCAGCATGAACCTCGACGGGTCCGTCACCCTCCGCATCAATCGCCGCCCCCACACTTATTACCCGCCGGGCAGCGTCATGGCTTCGATACTCGCGCCGTTGGGCAGGCGCACCATCACTGTCCACCGCCCGGTATTCCGTGACCCGGAGATCGACCGGGCCCGACGGAGGGTCACCCCCGGCGGAACGCCGGCCAGGATACCCGAAGTCCCCCGCTGGGCGAGCAAGGCCTCGAACGGACTGGGCGTGGTGGACGGCGCCCTGTCCGTCTACAAAAACTGGTCCGAACAATGGAACCAAGACCAGTTGGAGCACCCCGACTACAGCACGGGCGAGCGGGTGGCCAGCGCGGCAGCGACAGCCGTTGCCGAAGGCGGAGGCGCCATAGCCGGAAGCATCGCAGGAACAACCATCGGGGCCACGGTGGGCAGCTTCATTCCCATCCCAGTGGTTGGAACGGTAGTTGGGGCCGCTGTTGGAGGATGGATAGGCGGAGCGGTAGGAGAGGGCGCCGGGAATTTCATCAGGAATGTCGATGAAAAGGGACCTGCCAAAGCGGCAGTCGGTGCGCTTAAAGAAGTATGGGAGAACCTGAAGCTGTGGTAGTGCTGGGTATCGTTTTTTTTGGCGCCCTTGCCGTGGGCGGAATCGTTTACATGGTGATTACCGGCATTGCGGCATTCAATGGAACCTGGCGGAGCTGGGCTGCAGGAAGGAGCATGTACCAGTTCGGCAGGAACAATTACCTCGGATTCTTCGGGCTTTATCTGCAGCCGGCAGTAATCGTGAGTATCCTTCTGGTCCTTTGGGGAGAGCTGGGCGCCGACTGGATCACCGGCGAGGTCATGGCGCTTTTGGTTGCCCCGTTCCTGGTTGTGGCGTTTGCCTGTTGCTTCCGTCTTCCGCGCTTCCTGCTGCCCCAGTGGTACAAGGACTGGCTCGACAGCGGCGCCGACAAGGACGACGTCCGGAAGCCCGAGTATTCGTCCCCGTTCACCTGGCTTCGGAGGAGCAAGAATGTTCACCGCTGAACGAAGTGCCAACGTAACCCTTCAACGCCCCTCTGACTGGTCAGTGATGCGCCTCCCGGAAGCGGAGCTGGTTGTCGCCGCACCGGTGGCTCCGTGGATGGACGAGGGCGGATTCCGACCGAACGTCACGGTGACCACGTTCGCTTTCCCCGGCACCGTCACCCAACTGAGCACCGTGGTTATGGCCTCGCTCCTGACGTCCCTCGCAGACCCGTACCTTCTATCCGTGGATCCGGTTCCCCATCTGGAGGCCGTCCGCCGGATGGAGTACCTCCACCGCGGCTCCGGCGGGTTCATCCACTGCACACTCCTGCTGCTGCTCGAAAACGGCCTCGCAGGTACCGTGACCACATCCTGCGCCGCCAACCAGCTCAGCGCCTTCGACGAAGTCCTGGGGTCCATAGCACTCTCGGCCACTATGAAAGACACGTCCAATGGTTGATATTGTCCCCGAACGAGAACCCGCGCTCGATGAGGCCGCCAGCAACATCCTCGAAGCCGATCTTGAACGGCTGTCCGGGTTGTCCGCCAGGCAGCCCTACAAGTCCCAGGGGCCGTGGCTGGACGGCGACGCAGTCACGCTGCTCGATGCCGCGGCGGAGAACGGCCGGGTCGGCAGCTTCCAGCGGAAGAACCGGGAGCCGGGCCTCGAAGCCCTGGCCGAGGCTGGCTTGATGGATACCGCAGGACGTCTGACACCCGAGGGAGCAACCGTGACGGCGCCCCTGACCGCAACCCGTGCCGCCATCCAAATCCGTTGCCTCCATCCCCAGGGTTCCTCGGAGCTGCAGATCCAGCTGGATGACGAGAATGCACTGATCCTTGCCGGTCCATCCCGCGCGGAACTCGATGCCGGCAGGACCGCCGATTATGAGGGCCTGGTCCAGTTGGATTTCGTCGGGCTTCCGGACCTCGCCCCAACTGTGGCCTCATGGCTGGGCCTGGGCCCCGCTTGGACCCTGACCCAGGGCGTCCTCGATTTTCCCACCAGCGTTTTTGACCGCCGCCTGCGTTCCGTGGACGAGCCACCACCCACGGATGACCCGGCGTGGATCCGCATGTGGCGCGAGCCCTGGTTCATCTGGCGGGTGCAAGCGCAGACTGCTGACCGGGGCACGGTCCCTGAGTGGGGGTACGTGGATGCCGGCCGCGCCGGACAGCACATGCTCGCCGCCACCGCAGATCGGACCTTACTGGAGCCGGTGACCACCGGTACGGCCTACCGGGACCTCGCTGCCCTGTTCGCTTAGCGGATTTGGAGGGTGGCACCGCGGCAGACAGGCGGCGCCCTTTCGCGAGGCTCGGAGTTAGCCGCCTCACCGCGGGTTTCCAGAAACCATTCCGGTTCCCTACAGACAACGTCCAGCTAAATGTAAGAAACTGGGCGGGTGAACAAATCGTCTGCACCAGAAGCACGCCTCCTTGTTGTCGATGACGAGCCGAACATCCGCGAGCTGCTATCCACCTCGCTGCGGTTCGCCGGGTTCGACGTCGTCGCCGCCGCCAACGGCCGCGAGGCCCTTGCCGCCGTCGACTCCCACAACCCGGACCTCGCGGTCCTGGATGTGATGCTGCCGGACATGGACGGTTTCACGCTCACCCGCCGCCTGCGTGCCGCCGGCCAGCACTTCCCCGTGGTCTTCCTTACCGCCCGCGACGACACCGAGGATAAGGTCACCGGCCTCACCGTGGGCGGGGATGACTACGTCACCAAGCCCTTCAGCCTGGACGAGGTAGTGGCCCGCATCCGCGCCGTGCTGCGCCGCACCCAGCCGCTGGAAGACGACGACGCCGTCATCCGCGTCGATGACCTGGAGCTCGACGACGACGCCCACGAGGTCCGGCGCGGCGGCGTCACCATCGACCTCTCCCCCACCGAGTTCAAGCTGCTGCGCTACCTGATGCTCAACCCCAACCGGGTGCTCTCCAAGGCGCAGATCCTGGACCATGTGTGGGAATACGACTTCAACGGCGACGCATCCATCGTGGAGTCCTATATCTCCTACCTGCGCCGCAAGATCGACCGCAGCCCGGATGCTCCCGCGCTGATCCAGACCAAACGCGGCGTGGGCTACCTGCTCCGCACCTCGGACAAGCGCTAGGGCCTTGGTACGCCGCTGGAAATCCGCTTCACTGCGGTCGCAGCTCGTCGCCATCATGGCGGTACTGATGGTGATCACCGTGACCATCACCGGCCTGACCACCATCTACGTGCTGCGGCAGATCCTGGTCGGCAGGCTGGACGCGGACATCAACGAGAACGCGCAGAATGTCTCCCGCTACCTGCTGGTCAACGACCCCAGTACCGATGCTTCACTGTTCCGCTATTACGGCCTGTACCTGAACGACGACGGCAGCCACGGCCCGGCCACGCACTCGGAGTCCGCCGCTGATATTCCGCAGATCGGTGAGTACACCTCCGATGAGGTGGCTGCCATGGACACCCGCGGCTTCGATGTCCGTGGCACCTCGCCCACGTCCAAGGGCTGGCGGGTACGCATCTACGATTTCCAGAACCTGCCGGGCAGCGTTGCGGTAGCCATTCCGCTGGATTCCGTAGCCGCTACGGTCGACGAGGCCGCCTCGCTGGTGTTTTCCGTGGGCCTGCTGGGCACCTTGGGTGCCACCGGCATCGCCTACTGGGCGGTCACCCGGCAGTTCCGCCCGTTGAGCCAGGTGGAGAAGACTGCTGCCGCCATTGCCGCGGGAGATTTGTCCCGCCGTGTGGAAGTGGGCAACCCCGCCACGGAGATCGGCCGCCTCTCCCGCTCCCTGAACGCCATGCTTGCGCACATCGAAACCGCCTTTGCCGCCCGCACCCAGTCGGAGCGGAAGATGCGCCGGTTCGTGCAGGATGCCTCACACGAGCTGCGGACTCCGCTGGTGACCATCCGCGGCTTCTCCGAGCTGTACCGGCACGGCGCCCTGCAGAAGCCCGAAGAGGTGGGCGCCGCCATGGGGCGCATCGAGTCCGAGGCCAAACGCATGGGCCAGCTGGTGGAAGACCTGCTGACGCTGGCCCGGGTGGATGAGCAGCGGCCCCTGGAGTATGAACCGGTTGACCTGATGATCCTGGGCAACGACGCCGCGATGGACGCCCGTGCCAGCGCGCCGGACCGGGAAATCCGGGTGGTCGGGCTGGACGGCAACGGACCGCAGAGCGCACCCACCATGGGAGACGAGGCCCGGCTGCGGCAGGTCGTGGCCAACCTGATGACCAATGCGCTGCGGTACACCCCGGAGGGCTCCCCCATTGAGGTGGCCGTCGGCGTGGCGCCGGTGATCCACGACCGCATGGATGCCGTGCTGGAAGTGCGCGACCATGGTCCCGGCATCTCCGAGGACGACGCCGCACGGGTGTTTGAACGCTTCTATCGGGCCGATTCCTCCCGCTACCGTGAAACCGGCGGCACCGGCCTTGGTCTGGCGATTGTGGCCGCCCTGGTGGCCCAGCATGACGGCACGGTGCGGCTCGCGGAGACGGAGGGCGGCGGTGCCACCCTGTCCATCCGGCTGCCGTACCGGGCACCGGAGCAGTTCCCCGAAGGTGATGCCGGGCGCGACCAGGGCTGATACGCCGGCTGAACCATGCGCAGGGGCGTCAGCGCTCCTCCCCAGCTGCCTGTCCGCCCGGGGAAGCGGTACTGCGGTGCACAGCCGCCCGGCGCCCTCCTCCACCGGGCCGTTCAGGCGGCCTAGCCTTCCCGGTATTGGAACCAACCCTTACCAGGAGGAAAACATGCCGTTATTTGCCGTGGACAGTGAAGCACTGGCTGCCAAGAGTGCGGAAGTGCAGGGAACCATCGAACGCCTGCGGGCGGACGTCAACGGAATGCAGGCCGGTTTGGCTTCGCTGGGTGAGATCTGGCGCGGTACCGCCTCGGCCAATTTCCAGTCGCTGGTCACCGACTGGCGGGCCACGCAGGCCCGGGTGGAGGAATCCCTGGACAGCATCAACCAGGCCCTGGCCTTTGCCTCGGCACAGTACGCGGAGACGGAAGCGGCGAACACGTCGCTGTTCCTGCACTAGGAATACCCCGGCAGGCAGGGCCCGGACAGCACCCCCCCTTGTCCCTGCCGACGGTGCACACCGCGTTAAACGAAGCAGGCGCGGCCCCCCTTGAAGGGGACCGCGCCTGTTCTACGCGTCAGACTGAGCATGCATCAGACTGAGTATGCATCAGACTGGTGCAGGTGGGGGGCTTAGAAGCCGCCCATACCGCCCATGCCGGCCATTTCGTCGCCGCCGCCCATGGCGGGGGCAGCCTTCTCCGGCTTGTCCGCAACCACGGCTTCGGTGGTCAGGAACAGGCCGGCGATGGAAGCCGCGTTCTGCAGTGCAGAGCGGGTCACCTTTACCGGATCGTTGACGCCGGCTGCCAGCAGGTCTTCGTATTCGCCGGTGGCGGCGTTCAGGCCGAAGCCTTCGGGCAGGCCGCGGACCTTGTCCACTACTACGCCCGGCTCCATGCCGGCGTTGAAGGCGATCTGCTTCAGCGGAGCATCAATGGCCACGCGGACGATGTTGGCGCCGGTCGCTTCGTCACCCTCGAGGGAGAGGTTCGCGAAGGCCTTGAGGCCGGCCTGGATCAGGGCCACGCCGCCGCCGGCGACGATGCCTTCTTCAACCGCAGCCTTGGCATTGCGGACGGCGTCCTCGATGCGGTGCTTGCGTTCCTTGAGCTCAACCTCGGTTGCGGCACCGGCCTTGATCACTGCAACGCCGCCGGCCAGCTTGGCCAGGCGTTCCTGCAGCTTCTCGCGGTCGTAGTCGGAATCGGAGTTTTCGATTTCGGCGCGGATCTGGTTGACGCGGCCGGCAATCTCCTCGGCGTCGCCTGCACCTTCGACGATGGTGGTCTCGTCCTTGGTGACAACTACCTTGCGGGCCTTGCCCAGCAGGTCGAGCGTGGCGTTTTCCAGCTTGAGGCCGACCTCTTCGGCGATGACCTGGCCGCCGGTGAGGATGGCGATGTCTGCCAGCTGGGCCTTGCGGCGGTCGCCGAAGCCCGGAGCCTTGACGGCGACGGACTTGAAGGTGCCGCGGATCTTGTTGACTACGAGGGTGGCCAGGGCTTCGCCCTCAACATCTTCGGCGATGATCAGCAGCGGCTTGCCGGACTGCATGACCTTCTCGAGGACGGCAACCAGGTCCTTGACGTTGGAGATCTTGGAGTTGACGATCAGGATGTACGGATCCTCGAGGACCGCTTCCTGGCGCTCGGCATCGGTCACGAAGTAACCGGAGATGTAGCCCTTGTCGAAGCGCATGCCTTCGGTGAGTTCCAGCTCCAGGCCGAAGGTGTTGGACTCTTCGACGGTGATGACGCCTTCCTTGCCCACCTTGTCCAGTGCCTCGGCGATCAGGTCGCCGATCTGCTGGTCACCGGCGGAGATGGAAGCCGTAGCGGCAATCTGCTCCTTGGTTTCGATTTCCTTGGCGGAGGCGAGCAGCTCGGCGGTGACGGCCGCAACGGCCTTCTCGATGCCGCGCTTCAGGCTCAGCGGGTCGGCACCGGCAGCGACGTTGCGCAGGCCTTCCTTGACCAGGGCCTGGGCCAGGACGGTTGCCGTGGTGGTGCCGTCACCGGCAACATCGTCAGTCTTCTTGGCAACTTCCTTGACCAGCTCGGCGCCGATCTTTTCGTAGGGATCGTCCAGCTCGATCTCCTTGGCGATGGATACGCCGTCATTGGTGATCGTGGGAGCTCCCCACTTCTTTTCGAGGACCACGTTGCGGCCACGCGGGCCCAGGGTCACCTTGACGGCGTCGGCGAGGGTGTTCAACCCGCGCTCGAGGCCGCGGCGTGCCTCTTCTTCAAATGCAATGATCTTGGCCATAACGGCTATCGTCCTTCCGGAACAGTCATGCTTGGAGCAAAAAGTTGCATTCCTGGCTGAGGTGCCCGCGACGGACGGCCCGGCTTGCGCGATCTCTTTACGCGGTCCCCCGAACCTCACCCCAGTGGGTTGCTGGTTCACTCAACACCGTCGGACTTTTAGCAGTCATCCGGCAAGAGTGCTAAGTCAATAATTAGCACTCCCACACACTGAGTGCAAGCGATCACGCGTACCTGCCACCCCGTTCACAGCCGGTTGCGCCTGCGGTGTGGAGGCTAAGCAAAAACAGCGGCGGAACCAGTGCCAATACCTGGTCCCACCGCTGCCGGTCCCGTCCCCAAGCCGGGAGGATGCCTTGCAAAAAGTGGTTTACAGCGCCCGGACTTCCTCGGCCTGCGGACCTTTCTGGCCCTGGCCGATTTCGAACTCAACCCGCTGGCCTTCTTCCAGGGTCCGGTAACCGGATGCCTGGATTGCCGACCAGTGGACGAATACGTCCGTTTCTGCCTCGTCGAGGGTGATGAAGCCGTACCCCTTCTCCCCGTTAAACCACTTGACGATCCCCTGCGCCATGATGTTTCTCCAACCTAGATTCCAATGCAGCCCTTCGGGGCCGCACTTGGACCCGAAGGCGCCGGAGCCCGCACGTGCCGTCGAATTCTCCGGAGGAGAGCGAGACCAGTGCCGTCAACCGGCTGGCATTACTCTAACCATGGTGATGTCAATCACATACGGGGTGTTGATAACGTTATGGTCTTTTTACCGGGAGGGGCTTCCTACCGGAATCCGGGACCCAGAACCACGGTGACGTTGGTAAAGCCCGCTGATTCCACGACAGTGGGGATGCCCAGTTCGGCGCCCAGCTGCTGCGCGTTCGCAGCCTGCTGCGGGGAGCCGTAGTAAACGACCGACGCCTGCTGCGGTGCACCTGTCCAGTTGCCCACCGTGGCCACGGCCCATCCTGCTCCGGCCACCCGGCCGGAAACGCCGGCGCCGAGTCCGCTGACTCCGCTGGCGTTCAGCACCACAACCGGCTGCGTGCGGTCCACCACGGGTTCCGGCTCGCTGGGAGTCGGAGTGGGGCTGGGAGTGGGCGCCGGGGCGGCAGTCTCCGTCTCCGTCGGCTCCTCTTCCTTGGTAGTTTCCGGGGACGCCGTGGGGGCAGCGGATGCAGAAGAAGTGGCCTGCGCTTCGGCAGAGGGGCCCGGGCTGCCGGACCCGATACCCAGACGGGGCAGTACAAAGTAGGCCGCGAGGCCGATGATGAGGGCCAGGACACCCACGGTAATCAACAGGCCCAGCCCGCTTGAGCGCGCGGGAATCAGGCGTTCCCGGTGCACGCCCTGCCGTGCTGACGTCTCGGGGACCTTGTCGAACTCGTCCCGGGGGTATTGGCTCATAGTGGAGATTTCATCCTTGCTCTGAAGGTGCCGTGTTCTGCACGCCGGCGTTGGTTGGGAACGCCGGGTCAGACGCCGGTGCCCAGGCGGCGGGCAGTGCGGGCCTGCTGGCGGCTGGTACGTAGTCTACGCAATCGCTTGACCAGCATCGGGTCGTGGGCAAGGGCGTCCTCGGTATCAATCAGGGCATTCAGCACCTGGTAGTACCGCGTGGCGGACATACCGAAAAGGTCCCGGATTGCCTGTTCCTTGGCCCCGGCGTACTTCCACCAGGCCCGCTCCAACGCGAGCATCTGCTGTTCCTGGGGGCCGAGCGGGCTCTGAGGATCCACTGCATCGTCAAGCGAAAACCGCTCAGCTTCTGTCGATTCCGCCACGCACGCTCCCATAAAGATTCCAGTACTGCCTAGTGCCATGCTAATTGGGAACAACAGCGTTGTCATTTAGGCGGCTCCGGAGTAGAGGCGGAGCATCCTGCTATGGCACCTCCGCGGGCACCGTCATTGGCGTGGCCGGTATCCCGCTCGGTCTCTGGGTGGGCGGGCTGGACTCCGGCCAACTGTCTTTCATCGCGGAAATACCGAAAACTGGACTCGTGACACCTGATGAACCGCAGCTCTTCGAGTATTCCACCCACCCGGCTACCGAAACGCCTTTCCCCTTTGCCGCGCCGGCGACGCTGCGGGAGGTGATGGCACCGGACTGGGCAGAGGCACTGGCACCGGCGGCCACCGCCCTGCGTGAGATCGCAGCGGATTTGGAGGCTGAACGCCGTGCCGGCCACCGCATCCTGCCCGAGCCGGCGAACATCCTGCGTGCCTTCCAGCGTCCGCTCTCCGAGGTCAAGGTGCTGGTCGTGGGCCAGGACCCGTACCCCACGCCGGGACACGCCGTCGGGCTCTCATTTTCCGTGGACGCGCGGGTCCGGCCGCTGCCGCGCAGCCTGAACAACATCTTCACAGAACTGAGCGCGGACCTGGGACTGACCCCGGGTCCCTCCGGGGACCTCACCCCCTGGGCGGACCAGGGCGTGCTGCTGCTCAACCGTGTCCTCACTGTCCGGGCCGGCGAGGCGGGCTCCCACCGCCGCCGCGGGTGGGAGGAAATCACCGAACTCGCCGTGCGTGCAGTGGCAGCGCGCCGCCGGCCGGACGGCAGCCGCCCGCCGCTGGTCGCCGTCCTGTGGGGCAGGGATGCCCGGAGCATTGTTCCGTTCCTCGGCGGGACGCCCACCGTTGAATCCGCCCATCCCAGCCCCCTGTCGGCCTCCCGCGGGTTCTTCGGATCCCGCCCGTTCAGCAAGGTCAACGAACTGTTGGCGGAGCAAGGGGCCGCACCCGTGGACTGGCGTTTAGGCGCGGTACGGTAGTTTGAGCCCTTCCCAAGGAGAGAAATCCATGCCAGAAACTCCCCCGCGTCCGCAGCAGCCGGGCCAGCCCCAGGACGGACCGCGCAAACCGTGTCCGCTGGTGACCCTGGAGGTGCTCCGCCGGGAGCAGATCAGTGAGCACATGGTCCGCATCGTTGCCGGCGGACCCGGATTCGACCGGTTCTCCCCCAGCACCTGCGCCGATGCCTACTGCAAAATCTGGTTCGGTCCGGACGGAACACCGATCGACGGCAGCGAGGACCTGGAAAGCATCCGCGCGCGCAGCGAACGGGTCCACTGGCCGGTCTCGCGCACCTACACCATCCGGGACGTCGACACGGAGGCCAGGGAACTCACCATCGACTTCGTCGTGCACGGTGACGAGGGTCTGGCCGGCCCTTGGGCGGCCAAGGCCCGGCCGGGTGAGCCGCTGACCTTTTCCGGCCCGGGCGGCGCCTTCACCCCCAACCCCGACGCCGACTGGTACCTCCTGGCCGGCGATGAGTCCGCGCTGCCGGCGATTGCCACCGTGCTCCGGGCCCTGCCGGAGGACGCCGCGGGGCAGGCTTTTGTGGAAGTCGCCGGTCCCGAGGACCGCCAGGACCTGGGCAGGCCGGCAGGCATCGAGCTGACCTGGCTGTACCGCGGCAATACGCCGGCGGGCCGCAGCGGGCTGCTGGCGGAGGCACTGTCCTCGGTCCCGTGGCAGGACGGGGCCGTACAGGTTTTCGCCCACGGTGAGCGGGAGGCCATGAAGTCCCTGCGCGACATCCTGTTCAGCCACCGGGGACTCGAACGCGGCCAGGTTTCACTTTCGGGCTACTGGGCCGCCGGCCGCACGGAGGACATGTTCCAAGCCGAGAAGCGGACTCCCGTGGGCAAAATCCTGTAAACGGAGCGGCGCCGGACGGTGGCGCAGAAAAGGCCCGGCCCCCTGCGGGGCCGGGCCTTTTTATGGTCGTCGCCGGTGTATCAGCGCCGCCGGTTGCGGCGGTCATTGCCGTTGAGGTTGCGGGTGAACGGGCGTCCCAGGTTGTCGCCCAGGACCACGCCCCCGGAGATGGCCAGGATGACAGTGAGTGCGTCGAAAAGCCCCACCGCCCCTGCATACATGTCCTCGGCGTCGATGCTGAGCCCGTACATGGACCGGAAGATGGCGAGTCCGGGGAACAGGAACAGGACGGCGGGAACCGCCACGATCAGCTGCGGCGCACCCATCCGCAGCGCCACTATCCGTGCCACCATGCCGATGAAGATAGCGGACACCGCCGGTGTGAGCCGCGGCCCCACCCCTCCCGCATCAGCCAGCTGGTAGACCAGGAAGCCGGCCAGGCCGATCAGGACCGTGGGCAGCACCAGCCGCCGCGGAGACTGTTCCACAATGCAGATGGTTGCCAGGGCAATGGCCAGCAACAGCAGGGTCACCGGGAAGGAATACTGCGAGGAGGCCACGTCCGTTACATTCAGGCGGGCCATTCCGAACAGGGCACCCATCACCAGGGCCACGGCTATGCCGGCCACCAGGGCGCCGAATGTCAGGAACGCGGACAGGAACCGCCCGGACGCGGTCACCGGGAACCCGTTGATGGCATCCTGCACCGCCGAAACGAGGCGCCCGGTGGGCAGCATCAGCAGGATGCCGCCGGCCACCACAATGCCCGGGGAAATCGGCACTTCCATGGACCAGAAGATCATTGCCATGGCAGTGACTACAAAGCCGCTGGCCGCCGTCGTAAAGAAGTCCGGAACGCGCCACCTGCCCAGCACACGCTGGAGCAGGCTGACCATCACGGTCCCGGCGAACCCGATGAGCGATGCCAGCGGACCGCCGCCGATGAATCCGACAATGGCGGCCGAGAAGATGCCCGTGGAGACGGTGACCGCCCAGCGGGGAAACGGTTTGGGCTGGTGGGTGATTTCGTTGAGCCGGTTGGCGGCCTCCGCACGGGTCAGCCCGCCGTCAATAATCTCCGTCACCAGTTGGTGGACCAACCCGAGACCGGCGTAGTTGTTGGTCCAGGAACGGACCACACGCATCACGGTGATGGGTGTCTGGTCTTTGGGCGAATAGTTCAGCAGCACCGACTGGTTGGTGATGTCCACCTCGATGCTCTCGAGGCCGAAAGCCGCGGTCACCGCAATGATGGCGGTTTCCACTTCCAGCGCGCCGGCACCGTACCGGAACATGGTTTCGGCCAGGCTCAGGGCCAGATCCAGGGTCTTGCGGGCATTCGCATCGGGGCCGCCGGTGCGCACCAGCGGGTTCGCGTAGGGGCTGCCTGCGAGCCGCTCGACAATGGACATGGCCTGTGTGGGCGGGTTCTCCCCTTGGACCAGCCGGCGCAGCATGCGCTTGGCCGCCGCGGAGGACCGGTCCGAGCGGACCGTCGCGGAGGCTACGGGTGCAGTACCCGGCGGGACCTGTTTGCGGGTACGGGCAGGACGTTTGTCCCGCGGGTCTCCCGTTTTCCGGACCCGGTCCGGTTGTGGACGCAGGGCCTTGGCCCCCGCCGCACGAACCACGGATGTGGTGGGCGGCGGTGGCTTGGGCCGGGTGCTTCGCAGCGTGGCTGTGGGCGGGTCCATGGGCCGGGTCTGCCCCGGGGCCTTCGACGGCGGCGCGGGCGCCTTGGGACGCTGCGCTCCCCCGGACCGCGGTTTCCCGGTTTTCCCCGCTTTCCCGGCGGAGGCCTTCCCGGCTGAGGGCTTCCCTGTCGGGGCTTTTCCGGCAGGAGACTTCCCACCCTGGCCCTGACGGCCGGCCGGGATACTGATCACCGGGATCAGCCCTGCCACCGGATCCGGATTCGGCCCCTGCTCCGCATTCGATCCGGACTTGCGGCGGTCCGGATCGGACGTATTCTCCAAGACTCACCCTTTCGGCATTGTGTTCCGGGCCTTGCCCGGCAGTGGTACGGCTTAGTAGAACGGCTGCTGGTGGCGGCGCCAGTAAATCTGCCGTGCCACCTTCTCGCCGATGGTGTTCCAGATCCGGTACCGGACCGGGTCCACCACGTAGTCATAGCAGCCTACAAAGTCCGTCACGGTCTTCGAGAAGCTGGTCTTGAACAGGCCCAGGCCGTGGTGCGGGTGGCTCTTGTCTTTAAGCTGGTTGCTCGGCGGGGTGCCGCAGAAGTCGTACGAAGTGATCCCGCACTCATCCTTGAGCTCGTTGATGGCGGTCCACTGGACCAGGTGCGAGTCTCCGTACTGGGAGCGGCGCGGCTTCGATCCGCCGTCCTTGTAGGTGCCCTTGTTCCCGTAGGCAATGACGAACGCCCCCACGGTCGGCTCGCCGTCCTCGAACGCGAAGTAGAAGCGGCCCTGTCCGGCGGCCACGAAGTTGGACCAGAACCGGTGGTAGTACTCGTAGGAGCGCAGCCGTGCCGCCGAACGGTCCTCGATGTGGGCCATCAGGCGGTACATGATCCGCATGTTTTCCTCCGTGGGTTCCACCCGGCGCACATCGGCGCCTTCCCGGATGGCGCGGCGGACGGCATTGCGTCCGCGGGAGGAGAGGTTCTTGAGCAGCTGCTCGGAGTCGGGAGTGGTATCAAGCAGGGCCGTGGAATCATTCGGCTGCAGGTTGAAGGTCTTGATGAAGCCGGCACCGGTAAACAGGGCCTGCACCTCTTCGCTGTCCACGATGTCCGGCTCCACCTTGATGGCGAACACCTTGCGCCGGGTTTCCTTGATGAAGCGGGCGAGCGCGCCCACCACCAGCGGCACGTCTTCGGGGGCGGCGACGTCGGGACCCTTGATGAGGTACCAGAGGCTGCCGAGCAACGGGACCTTCTTCTCGATGGCGAGGGAATAGGTCACATAATCGGGGCCGGTGAAGGCAAGGTATACGGGATTCCAGCCGTGGTGGGACTTCACTTCGGCGAAGGAAGCGGACTGCAGGACATTGCCGCCGCCGGGGTTCGCCAGGACGTGCTTATCCCAGTTGTCGATCTCCTCGGCAGTGGCCAGGCGTGCACTAAAATCTCGCAAAATACCTCAACTAAGTTTGTTCACTGCATCGTTTTCAGCGCATCCGGCAGGTGCGCCGGCCAGCTCCGGGAAGCGGGCATCGAACCGGCTCCCAGTCTATCCGTTGCAGCAGCGCCCAACCGACCCCCTGAGGGGCGCCGCAGGCGAACCTGCCGGCACTGCGCTCAGCCCGGGGCCGGCAGGAACCAGCGGACCTGCGGCTCGGCTTCGGCCAGGTCCCAGGCCTGCCGGATGAGCCGGCGGTCCTCCCCCGTGGTCCGGGTACGTTCCTGCCGCAGATACTCCCGCCAGGTGGGCACGTCATAAATCTCACGGAACTGGTCCCGGTCCGTGACCGAGTGCACCAGTTCCCAATCGGTGGCTCCGGTCCGCATGCGGGTCAGCCGCACTTCGTGCATGGCCTGGACAAAAGCTTCGCTCCGGTCCGGCGCCACCTCGTAGGCAATCAGCACGGTCACGGGACCGGAGTCCGGCTTGGGCTCCGCGGGCACGTACAAATCCGATTCCACCGCCGCCACGCTGCGGTCCAGTTTTCCGGTACCGGGCAGGAGCGGCAGTACCAGCACGCTGGCAGCGGCGAGAACCAGCACGACGGCGGCAAAGGCGAGGGTGGGCGCATAACCGGCACCGGTGGCGCCGGAGCCCCAGAACAGTGCCCCCACAGCCTGCGACCCGGCGGTCACCATCAGGTAAACGGACAGGCCGCGGGCACGGACCCACTCAGGCAGTGTCAGCTGCATGGCCGCATTCAGCGTGGAGAAGGTGAAAATCCAGGCAATACCGCCCAGCACCAGCAGGATTGCCAGGGCCCAGGCGGGCCAGTACCCGGTGCCGAACGCCGCGGCGGCGAATACCACCGAGCTGCCCCCAAGCAGAGCATTGTCATTCAGGAGCTGCCGGGCCCGCGGCAGGAACAGGACCCCGAGAATGGCTCCGATGCCCAGGGCGCCCAGCAGCAGCCCGTACCCGGTGGATCCCAACCGCAGGTGCCCGTTCACAGCTACCGGCAGCAGGGCGTACACGGAGCTTGCCGGAAAAATAAACAACCCGGCACGCAGCAGGACACGCCGGATCCGCGGTGCTGCCCGGATGTACCGCATGCCGGCAGCGAGCGCCTCGCGCATGTGCTCCCGTTCCGCGGAGTCCTGATCCGGGGCGCGCCAGAGGTAGATGGCAGCCGCCGTCCCCATGAAGGACACCGCGTTGAGCCCGAAGACAAATGCCGGGCCGGCCAGGGACACCAGCAGGCCGGCTATGGCCGGGCCCACGGCACGCGCGGTGTTGATGGCGACGCTGCCAAGCGCCGACGCGGCCTGGATTTCGGGGCGGGGAACGAGTGCCGGAGTAATCGCCTGCCAGGCGGGGGCACTCAACGCCATGCCGCAGCCGATCAGGAAGGTGTAAAGAAGCAGTGCGTCAGGATTCAGCAGGTCCGCGGCGGTCACCACGGTAAGGGCCGAGGCCGCGCCGGCGGCGAAGAGATTGGCGCCCAGGATAAGCCGGCGCCGGTTGAAGGCATCCGCCAGCACCCCGGCAATCAGTCCCAGCAGGAGGGACGGTGCAAGGTTGGCTGTCTGGACCAGGGAGACGAGGGCCGGGTTGTTGCTGTTTTCCACCAGGAACCACTGGGCACCCACGGTCTGCATCCAGGTGCCGATGTTGGATCCCAGTTGCGCCAGCCACAGGATGAGGAACATTCGCCGGCGAAGCGGTGCCCAGGGCGAGTCCATGCCGATCCTTCCGTGCGGTCTGGTCCGTCAGGGGGCGGGCGGGAAGTCCTTCCATGCGGAAAGGAACTTTTCCCGTGCCGCCTCGGCGTTGGCCTGCTCCAATGCATGCATCCTGCCGTAGGTGAACCCGTTTTCTCCGGCCGCGGAGGCGGAGGCCCCCATCCGGCGCAGGTACTCGCGGGTCACCACGCTGTCCTGGTACTCGCCCAGGATTTTCTGCACCCGCTCCGCGGCATCCACCATGATTCCTGCCTTGGCAGGCTGGACCGTGCCCCAGACCTCCGCCGCATAGCGCAGCCGCTTGGCATCCTTGCGTGCGTCATGCATTGCCTCGGCATATTCGTCACCGGTGAGCCGCTGCGCCTGCCGGACCCGCCGGCGCAGCCGTTTGCGGTCCCTGCGGATCATCCGGGCTGAGGCCCGGCCCGCCGGGTCCTGCGCCGCGGCGGTCCAGGCCGGCTCGGCAATCAGCGTTTCAAGCCCGTCCAGCGTGGAAAAGTACCGTTCCGAGTCCAGCGCCTCCCGGATCCGCCCGTACGCTTTGCGGTAGTCGTCAAGCAGTTCTTCATCAATGCGCGCCGGGACAGGGCCCATCACCAGTTCCTCCGGCTCCGCGGCCACCAGGTCCTTGAGCCGGTGGCGCATCACCTGGGCGTCCCGGGCCTCGCCCAGCATCCCCGCCAGCCAGCGCAGCTCCCCACGCAGCAACCGCGCGGGTTCGGCTTCCAAAGTGATGCGGTAACTGGCGAGCGCCGACCGCATCCGCCGGGTGGCAACCCGCATCTTGTGCACTCCGTCCGCATCCCCGCGGCGTACCCGCGGTTCGTGCCGCAGGACTTCCGCAAACTGTTCCCGCAGGTACCTCTGCAAAAGACTCCCCACGGGTGAGCGGGAGTCCAATGCCTCCTGTTCCGCGGCGGGTTCCTCTTCCTCAGGCCCGGGCCGGCCTCCTGCCTGCCGGAACATGCCAACAACCTGCTCCAGCAGGGCACCATCCGCCCCTGCCACGGCCCAGCTCCGGCTGCTCGCTCCGCTGCCCGTGCCGTTCGTCCCGGTGCCGTCCGTCCCGGTGCCCAGTGTCCCGGCCTGCCGGGTTTCGTCCGTCACCTGCGCGGCGGCAGCCCCGGAACTGTCCAGCAGTTCGTAGCGGAGCATCCGCGTGGTGGCACTCTCCACCGGTTCCGGGTTCCGCCCCCGCAGCACGGCCTGCAGGCTCTCCAGCAGCTCCGGGGGAACACGGTCCTCGGGAACGGCAGGTTCAGCAGTGACGGCCCTCCCGGCCGGGTCCCCCGGGCCGGCGGCGCCCTCCGGACCGGCAACGCTGCGGAAGGCCGGCTCATCCCACGGCACGGTGGCCTCCCAGCGGGTGCCGGCGTCGTCGGTAATCCGGGACACCGCCACCCCGTGGCGCTGCAAGGCACGATCCGGAGTGTCGTATTGGATTTCGGTCCGGGTGAGCGCCTGTTGCTGTCCCACCCTGGCCACGCCGGGCAGCTCGTGCAGCGGGGGAAGCGTCAGTGCTTCGGAGACGGAAAATGTGAGGGGGCTTTCGGTACCAGTTCCGGCGACCATGTGCGCCAGTATAGGTCTGCAGCGCGGGTCGCCGGGAGTCCCTTCGGCTCTACCCCGCCGCTCCCGGCCCCGGTAGCATCGCCGGAAAGGTTACCGGAAGCAGCCTGGTCGGAGGCCGGCGATGAATTCGATGAGATACGTCAAGCTGGGAAACTCCGGAGCCACGGTGTCCGCCGTGGGTTTGGGGTGTATGGCCTTCGGCGATCCGGACCGCGGTACCCACCGGTGGACGCTTCGCGAGGCGTCCGCCCGTCCGCTGATCCGTCGGGCAGCGGAGCTGGGCATCAACTTCTTCGATACCGCCAACGTTTATTCAGCGGGGCACAGCGAGGAAATCCTGGGGGCCGCCGTCGCCGAATACTGCAGGCGGGACGAGGTGGTGCTCGCCACCAAGGTGCACGGTGAGATGGGCCCCGGGCCCAACGGATGGGGACTCTCCCGTAAGCACATCCTCTGGCAGGTGGATGCCAGCCTGAAGCGGCTGGGCACGGACTACATCGACCTCTACCAGGTGCACCGCTGGGACCGGACCACGCCCCTGGAGGAGACCCTCTCAACCCTCGACGAGCTGGTGCGGGCCGGGAAGGTGCGGTATCTGGGCGCGTCGTCCATGCATGCGTGGCAGTTTGCCAAGGCACTGTTCCTGCAGCAACAGCACGGCTGGGCACGGTTCATCACCATGCAGGACCACTACAACCTCATCTACCGGGAAGAGGAGCGGGAAATGTACCCGCTGTGCCGGGACCAGGGCGTGGGCGTGCTGCCCTACAGCCCGCTGGCCCGCGGGCGCCTGGCCCGGCCCTGGGGGGCGCGGACGGAACGGCAGGACTACGACGAACCGGGCAGCCAACTCTACGCGGGCAACGAAGGCGCGGACCGGACGATCGCGGACGCCGTGGGCGAGGTTGCCGCCGGCCGCGGAGTCAGCCGCGCACGGGTGGCGCTGGCCTGGGTGCTGGCCAATCCGGCGGTCACTGCTCCCATAGTGGGGGTGACGGACCCGGCACAGCTCGACGACGACGTCGCCGCCCTGGACCTGCAGCTAACCGACGAGGAATTCGACCTGTTGGAGGAGAACTACGCCCCGCGGCCGGTCACCGGGTTCTGAAACCGGACGCCGCGCCACGCCCGTTCTTGCGCAGTTCCCGTGCCGCAGACCATCCTTAGGTTGAGATGGTTCCAGATGGTTCCAGATGGTTCCGGATGGTTCCTGCGCTCGCCCCTGCCCGCAAACAGAAAGACGCCCAGATACCTATGCTGTCTTTGGTCTTATGGCTCATCCAGCTGGTGTTGGCGTTGCTTTTTGCCGGGGTGGGCTGCGTAAAGCTCTTCCAGCGGCACACGCGGCTGGTGGACAACCTGCGCTGGCCGGAGGACTTCTCCGCCGGCACCGTCAAGCTCATCGGCGTGCTGGAGGTCCTGGGCGCTGCGGGACTGGTCCTGCCGCAGGCAACGGGATATCTGCCGGTACTGACACCGTTGGCCGCATCGGGGCTGGCCCTGCTGATGGCCCTGGCCGTTGTGGTCCACATCCGCCGCGGGGAACGCAACCGCATTGCGCTGGCGGTCATCCTGATGGCCCTCTCGCTGCTGGTTGCGCTGGGCCGCTTCGGGGCCTTTATGGACCTCTAGGAGCACTGTTTGGCTGCCTCATCCTCACAACCCGAAACCCCGCCGCCGCTCGCCGCGGCGGTGGCTGACCTGTACGCCCTCCTGCCCGCCGAATTCACGGCGGCCCGCAATGCGCGCTCCGCCGAGGCGGGCCGGGCCGGGGACAAGGAGCTGGCCAAACGGATCAAGTCCCTGCCCAAGCCTTCGACCGCCGCGTGGCTGGTCAACCTGCTGGCGGACCGGCGGCGGGATGACCTGGAGGCGGTGCTGGACCTTGGTGCCGCCCTTCGGGAAGCCCAGGAGGACCTGGACCAGAAACAGTTGCGTCGGCTCAGCACGGAACGTCAGCGCCTGCTGCGGGCCATCACCCGCCAGGCCCGGGACCTCGCCACCGAACTGGACCATCCCGTCAGTGACGCCCTGGCCGCGGAGGCCGAACAGACTCTCTGGGCCGCGATGACCGACGCCGCAGCCGCCGACGCCGTGGCCAGCGGCCAGCTGGTGCGGTCCCTTGCTGCCAGCGGCTGGGAGGAAGTGGACCTGGACGGGGCGGTGGCGGACCCGGATTCGGTCCGTCCGGCGGGTGCCGGAACCGGGAACCGGTCCGCCGCCAAAGAGGCACCGGCCGGCAAAGCGTCCCCGGGGCCGGATGACGCGGCCGTGCGCCGCCGGCGGGCAGCCGCACAGCGGCAGGTCCGAAAACTGCAGGCCGGGGTGGAGGAAGCCGAGGATAGTGAGCGTGCCGCTGAGGCAGCGCTCGACGCCGCCCAGCAGGAAGTGGACGACGCTGCGGGCCGGCGCGACAGGCTGACGGATGAAATCGATGAGCTGCGGGACCGGATCCGGGAACTCGAACACGAGGTCTCGGCCATGGACCGCCAGTCCGGCCGGCTGGAACGCGAACGCGACAACGCGCGGCGTGCTGCCCGGGCTGCCCGCCGGAGCGCCGAAAAGGCCCGGCAGAAGCTGGCCGACGCCCGGGACGCGGCCGACAGCTAGCCGACAGCTAGCCGGCATCTAGCCGGCAGCTACGGCAGCGGACGGAGCATCCCGAACCGGCTCCGGATCCGGGCCAGGTCTGTGGGATGGGCCGTCCCGGGGAACACGCCGTCGTAGTCCGGCAGGCCGATCACGTCCAGGCGGCAGCCGGCGTCGTACAGGACATCCACCACGTTCCCGAAGCGCTGCCAGCCGTACGGGCTGGATCCGGAGGTGGCCGGCACCCCGGACACCACCCAGTGCCGGTGAGTCCCGGCCAGCTGCAGGTAGTCGGAGGTGGCGGACTGGGCGTGGCAAAGGTCCTCGAAGTCGAACCACAGCTGGCTCCCGTCCGCCCGCAGGGCCCGCAGCGTCCGCGTGCCGGGCCGCAGCTGCACCTGCTCCTCCGTGGCGGGCAGGGACAGTCCGGCCGCGTCCAGCAAGGCGGCCGCCGGACGGCGCAGGTGGTGGCCGGCACCGAAGCCGGCCGCGCTTTCCGCCGTGCGCAGGGAGCGGTAGTCCACGCCCGCGTCCAGCGCCAGGACCTGCAGGTGCCCGGCAATCAGCGTGATCCCCGGTTCAAAGAGATGGTGGAACATCGGATCCGGCAGCAGTTCGGCGGGCGCGTAGTTGGACGTGGCCACCAGGACAATCCCGCGGTCCAGGACCGTGCGGAGCATCCGGGTGATAAAAGCGGCGTCGGCAGGGTCATTGACATGGAACTCGTCAAAGCAGAGCAGGCGCACCGACCCCAGCATCTGCTCCAGGGCTTCGGCGAAGGCCGAGTCGCGGCGGTATCCGGGGTTGCCGTACCCGGCGAACACCCGCTGGTGCAGCTCCCGGAAAAAGTCGTGGAAGTGCAGGCGGCGCTTGGCCTGGATATCCACCGAGTCAAACAGTGCATCCAGCAACCAGGTCTTGCCGCGTCCGGGCGGTCCCCACAAATAGACGGATGCGCCGTCCGCGGAGGGACCGGCGGAACGGGCCGCTTCCGCTGCCCGGGCCAGTGCCGGCAAGGCGGCCTCCTGCGCCGGGTCGAGGGCCAGGCCCTGGCGGGCTGCGGCACGCCGGAAGTCGTCGGCGGCCTGTCCGGCGCGGGTAACGCTCATGGTTCCGTTCTACCCAACGGTGCGGCGGCGGCCAAATCCCCCCCGGCGAGCCGTGCCCGAGCGGGGAAATAGGTGCAGCAAATTCGTCCTAATTATTGGGGCCGCGCGGTGGTACGTTCGAAGCCAGGCACGGAACGAACCACTGCTGGAAGCCACGGGATGAGTGTGGACGGCCGGCACCTATGGAGGAACCATGACCGATCACGTTGCCCATGTTCAGGACTGCACCGTTTCCAACTGCGACTTCAACCATGAGGGCTGCACGGCGTACGCCATCACGGTCGGCGGTTCCCGCGAACACGCCAGCTGCTCCACCTTCATTGACACGTCCGCCACCGGCGGGCTGCCCAAGGTGCTGGCCCAGGTGGGCGCGTGCCAGCGCAATGAGTGCCGGTTCAACAACCATCTGATGTGCGACGCCCACGACGTGCGGGTGGGACCGGGCGCGGAGATGGCGGACTGCCTGACCTACCAGCCCCGCTGACGGGTGGCCTCCGTTCTCCTGGCCGCAAAGGTGGACCTGCCGCAGTCCTGGCCGGGCGGTTATGCCCCTGATGTGCAGGCTGTGGCAGCCGGCGGCAGCGTCCGCCGCAGTTTGCCCCTCCCTGTCGGACACCGCATCTCTGTCCCGGCGGGCAGCGAGGTCTGGCTGCTTGACCGCGGTACCGACCTGCGCGGGCCGCGCGGACTTCTCGGCCATGGCACCACACCCGACGGGACGGCCACGGCAGCCGGGCAGTTGTCGGTGGACTTTGACCTCCTGCTGCCGCTGGGAGAACATCTTCCGTTGGAGATCCTGATGCAGTCGATGCCCGGACTGCCCTGGGGTGGCCTCGCCGTACTCGCTTCGCTGCCCGCGTCCGCCGTTCCGTCCCTGAGGCGCCTGTGGTCCGATTTTCTGGGCCCGCAGCCGGATCCGCTGGTCCCGGCGCCGGGCACGCTTCCTCCGCAGGCACTGCGGCAGCAGCATGTGAACCGCCATGAGCAGGACCCGGAGGCGCGGCGGCAGTGTCTGGCCTTCCATGGCGATTCCTGCGCGGCCTGCGGGCTGGTCCCGGGCCGGCGTTACGGGCCCGCAGCCGCGGATATCCTGCAGGCGCACCTGCTGGTACCGGGCCCGAACCTGGCTGAGGGGTACGTCCTGGATCCCGTGGCAGACCTGGTGCCCCTGTGCCCCACCTGCCACGCGGTGGCCCACTCCCGGACGGCGGATCCCTACACTCCTGCCGAGGTACGCGCACTGCTCGCGGCCGGTGACGGAACATCTGCCGGACCGGACGGCGCCGTCGCGGGCCGCATGGTTACCGCCCGGGAGGAACAGGCGCGGGAAGACGCTGACCGGCTGCGCGGATTTCGCTAGACTCGGTCATTCCATGAGCATTCCAGCAAGCACCTCGAAATCCGTCCGGGTGGACGCCTGGCTGTGGGCCGTCCGCGCCTACAAGACCCGGTCCGCGGCTACTGCCGCCTGCCGCGCCGGCCACGTCCGGCTCAACGGGAACCCGGCTAAGGCAGCCCAGCCGGTGCAGCCCGGCGACACCATCCGGGTACGCCGGCCCGGGTTTGAACGGATCCTGGAGGTGCGGCAGCTGATCAGCAAACGGGTGGGGGCTGAAGCTGCCTCCCACTGCTTCACCGACCACACACCCGCCCGGCCTGCAGCTCCGGCGCTGGGCATTCCGGTGCGGGACCGGGGTGCCGGGCGGCCCACCAAAAAGGACCGCCGCGAGCTGGACCGGCTGCGGGGCAACTGACCTGCGCTACAGCTCCGCCGGTGCGGGCAGGGACGTGCCGGTCTGAACAAACCGGTGGTGGAAGGCCAGTGACTCGTCCAGCAGATGCGGCGTGTGCTTGCCGAAGCTTTCCCGGCTGGCCCGGTCGAAATAGTCCTGCAGCAACGGCTGGAAATCCGGGTGCGCGCACTTTTCAATGATCGTGCGGGCCCGCTGCTTCGGGGACAAACCGCGCAGGTCGGCAAGGCCCCGTTCCGTGATGATGAGCATCGTGTCGTGCTCGGTGTGGTCCACGTGCGCCGCCATGGGCACAATGCCGGAGATCTTCCCGCCCTTGGCCGTGCTCGGGGACATAAACGCGGAGAGGAAGCCGTTGCGGGCAAAGTCCCCGGAGCCGCCGATACCGTTCATCATGGCCGTTCCGGCCACGTGGGTGGAGTTCACGTTGCCGTAGATGTCCGCTTCGATCATGCCGTTCATGGCGATGCAGCCCAGCCGGCGGATCAGCTCGGGGTGGTTGGAGATTTCCTGCGTACGCAGGATGATGCGCTTGCGGTAGAAGTCGATGTTGGAGTTGAACTCCTCGATTCCCGCCGGGCTGAGCGAGAAGGACGTCGCCGAGGCCACGCTGATGACGCCGTCGCGGATCAGGTTCAGCATGCCGTCCTGGATCACTTCGGTGTAGGCGGTGAGCCCGGTGTAGCCGGCTGTGGCCAGTCCGGCCAGGACGGCGTTGGCAATGTTGCCGACGCCGGACTGCAGCGGCAGCAGTTTGTCGGTCAGGCGGCCGGCCTTGATTTCCGCGTCGAAGAAGTCAAGCAGGTGCCCGGCGATCTGCTGGGAGGTCTCGTCCGGGGCCGCGAACGGGGTCATGCGGTCCGGAGCGTCGGTTTCCACCACGGCGATGACCTTCTCCGGGTCCAGGCGCAGGTAGGGCTCACCGATGCGGTCATCCGGGTTCACCAGCATGATGGGCTTGCGGTGCGGGGGCAGCGCGGTCCCGTAGTAGACGTCGTGCATACCGTCCATGGCTTCGGGCTGCTGGAGGTTGACCTCCAGGATGATCCGGTCCGCCTGCTCGATCCAGGTCTTGTTGTTTCCGACCGAGGAGGACGGGATAAGGCTTCCGTCCTCGTTGATGCCCACCACCTCGATGACGGCCAGGTCAATGTGCCCGTAGAAGCCGAACCAGGTGTACTGGGCCACGTGCCCCAGATGGATGTCGATGTACTCGAGTTCGCCGTCGTTGATCCGCTTCCGCAGCGTGGGATCGGACTGGTAGGGCAGGCGCAGTTCCATCCCGCCGGCCTTGGCCAGCACGCCGTCCAGCTCCGGGGCGGTGGAGGCACCGGTCAGGACCTTGATCTGGAAGTCCTCCCCCTTGGCATGGGCGGCTTCCATCTGTGCGGCGAGGGCCATTGGTACGGCCTTGGGGTATCCCGCCCCGGTGAAACCGCTCATCGCGACCGTCATTCCCGGCCTGATCATGGCCGCAGCCTGTTCGGCGGTCATCACGAGTTTCTGGAGTCCGGTGTGGGCAATGCGACGGTGCATGGAGAGGGCCTTTCAAAGAACGAGATCAATTCACCCTATCTCCCTGTGAGCCGTGACTCATACCCGGGTGTCGCTGCACACGTTCACGGCCGTGCCTAAGATGGGCTTCAACCGTCTATCCGGCCGGTGCCGCAACAGCCGTGAAACGGCCCCCGGCAAAAGGATCCTTCCCATGCAGCAAGCATCACCACAGCCTCCTTCCCGCCTGGCGAACCTCCGCGACCTGGGTGGCATCGCCGTCGAGGGCGGGCGGATCAGGCCAGGCCTGGTCCTGCGTGCCGACGACGTCGCCACCACCACTGCCGAGCAGGTCACCGAGCTGGTGGAGGCGGGCCTGAGCACCATCATTGACCTGCGCTCCGCCGAGGAAGCCCGCCGCACCGGCCGCGGCCCGGCAGCAGGCTACCGGGTGGATTACGTGCCCCTGCCACTGACCGATGCCTTGGGCGCACCCACCGACCAGGCAGATAAGCTCCTCGCCTCGGTCCGCACTCCGGAGCACGTGGGCCGCTGGTATGCCAGGATCTTCACCGGCCAGAAGGAAAACCTGGTCCGCGGGCTGACCGCCGTGGCCGACGCTGAGGGTACGGTGCTCTTCCATTGCGCCGCCGGCAAGGACCGCACCGGCCTTTTCGCCGCGGCGCTGCTCTCGGTGCTGGGAGCGGATCCGGAGGCGATCGCGGAGGACTACGCCAGAACCCAGGAGCGGCTGCCCGAGGTCTACCGGCGGCTGGGACTGAAGGAGCTCACCGGCGGCACCCGCATCCCCGCGGACCATCCGGTGCTGGCAGCCCATCCCGCCGCCATGCGGGCCATGCTGGCAACGCTGGCGGAGGGAGCGGGGGACGCAGGCGGGGCCGCGGGAACTGCCGGACACGGAGGCGTCCTGGCGGTGCTGCGTGCCGGCGGACTGACGTCGGATTTGGCCGGCCGGCTCCGCGGCAAGCTGGTGCAACCGGTACCGGCCCAGGTGTAGGAGCCCCCCGGTGTCCGCCCGCCCGCAGCGCGTTGCCACG
>NZ_JBNHFG010000013.1:0-107391 GCF_059090025.1 Arthrobacter sp. Y3224198 | reverse complement strand
CGGACCGGTCCCGGGCGGCCGGTCGCTGCAGCGGCGCACGCCGGGGCGGGGCGATGGCGGCGCCGGGGTCGATCGAGACCACCCGGCGGATGCGGGTCCGGTCTTCCTCTTCCCCGCTCTCCTCCGATTGGTCGGACTCGGCCAGCACTTCGAACGGCGTGTTGGCGAGGTTCAGCTCGCTTTGGATCCGCTGCAGGGCCAGGCCGAAGGCATACGCGGAGGAAAACCGGGACTCCGGAGCCTTTGCCATGGCCGTGGCCAGGGCAAGTTCCAGCGACTCCGGGACGTCGGCCCTGCCGGTGGGACGCAGCGGCTGGCTGCTGATCCGGTCGATCAGTTCGCGCTGGGTGTTGCTCTGCCCGGGCACCACAAACGGCGACCGGGCGGCCAGCAGGGTGTACAGGGTGGCACCCAATGCCCACACGTCCACCCGGATACCGTCGGCACGCCCGCCTGCCAGCGCTTCGGGCGGCGACCAGGGAATCGACAGCCCAAGGTCTTCGTCCTCGGCTGCGTCGGTGGTCCCGGAAATCCCGAAGTCGGTCAGCGCGGGACGGTTGTAATCCGTCGTCAGGATGTTCGCCGGCTTGATGTCGCGGTGGGCAATCCCGGCGCGGTGCGCGGTCTCGACGGCGGAGGCCACCTGGATGCCTACCGTCAGCACTTCGGCAACCGGCAGTCCGCCCTGCCGGTACCGGACGTCCAGGCTCGGCCGGGAGCAGTACTCCATGGCCAGGTAGGAATGCCCGTCTTCGGTGATGTCGGCTTCGTAGATGGTGACGATGTACGGGTGCGAGGACAGCTGCGCCATCAGGTTCGCCTCGGCCTCGAAGCTGCGCCGGGCGGTGTCCGTCCGCAGGTCCGAAAGCAGCACCTTCACGGCAACGCGGCGCCGGGGATGGTCCTGCTCGTAAAGGTAGACGTCTGCGAAACCACCCGAGCCCAGATGCCGCAGGTAGCGGTAGCCGGAGATCTCCGGGGGTGGTGCGGGGGCCCGCTTTTTGCTCACGCCAGGCCCTCGAAGCGAACCCAGACGCCGTCGCCCAACTCGGCCACGTCGCCGTCGAGCACAATCACGGCCTCACCCTGGCCGAGCCGGTGGGGCAGCTGGCCGTCGCGGACCATGACCGTGCCGTTGGTGGAGTTCAGGTCCCGCAGCATAACGTGCCATCCCTCCAGCCGGATCTCGGCATGCGAACGGGAAATGTCGCCGCCGCCGCTGGGTACCTGCACCATCCGCGGCATCACGGAGCCGGGAGTGCGGGCAACGGAAGGCTGGCGTCCGATGACCATGTTCTTGTCCAGCGGCTCCACCTGGCCGGTGGAAAACACCGCCCTGCCCAGTGCGGGACGGGGCACCGGCTGCGGGTCCTCCCCGAGCGGCTGTCCGCACAGTGCGCAGACCGATCTGGTGGGAGGGTTGGCATGACCCACGGGGCAGGTGCGGGCCAGTACCGTGGGAGCGGTGATGGGACGGCTGTCCGGCGCGGGCGGCGGCGCGGCATTGGCCAGCTCGCTGCTCATGATCGTGTCGCCGTCGTGGTCCAGGTCGGCGTTGTCCCCGGCGCCCGGCCCGGCCGCGGTGTCCATCAGCGCCGTGTCCATAACGGACACGGAAGCGGACGGTACGGACGGGGTCGGCGGCGCAGGAACCGGCGTCGCCGGGTAGGCAGCCGCAGACTGTGCGGGTGCCGGCCGTGCAGGGGCGGGCGCTGAGGGAGCAGGCCCGGTTCCGGCTGCTGCGGCGTCAGGGGTGCGGAGCCACGGCACGGAATCAATGAGTTGTCCTGCCAGCGGCCGGCTCGGTGGGACCGGCCGGGCCGGCTGCAGGGTTTCCTCGGGGTGGGAGGCTTCCACCGGCGCTTCGTGCTCTTCGGGCGGACGGACTGTCTCGCCTAGGTCGGGGTTCTCCGCTTCCACGGGTTCCGTTCCAGCTGAAGCGACTTCAGACGGGTCGGAATCACGTGAACCGGCGGGTCCGGCTTCCGGACCCGCCGCTGCCGCCGGCAGATCCGCGGCCGCAGAGTGGCGGGGCACGCCGGGCTGGACCGGATGGTGCCGCGCATCAGGTCCAGGTGCCGGCCCTCCCCCCGCGGCAGCCGCTGCAGCAGGCAGTTCACTCTCCGCGGCAGCCGGCTGCGCAACCACCGGCTGCACCCGGGAGCCGGTGGCGGGGACGGTCTCCTCATGTGGGCCGAATTCAAGGGCCGAGACCAGCACTGCCCCGCGTTCCAACGGCAGCAGCATGCCGGCCCCGGGAGCTCCCGCCACGGCGGGAGCGGTGATCCGCAGGGTGAAGTTGCCCGGTCCGCTCAGGACACGTTCGCTCCACGTGGTGACAAATTCTCCGGATGCTGCCGGTTCACTCTGCCCGGACTGCTGCAGCTCCAGCGGCCCGCGCAGGAGGACATGGCAGCGTTCCCCGAGGGCAAGCACCCCGAAGGACGGCATGTCCGCAAGGTTGCCGGCCAGCCCGCCCGACACGGCGCCGAAAACACGGTCCAGTGCGGGCTTTGTTCCGAGCAGGGTCCAGATCTCCCGGATGCGGTCCTCGCTCGTTTCCGGCGGGAGCAGGCACAGAACCGAGTCCTGCACCAGGCAGATCCAGGTGCCGGAGCGGTATCGAAGGCCGTACATCAGTCTGCAGACCTCCCCTGTTCCTCGGGGGCCTCCCCTGCACCGGCAGCCGGGCCGGCACCGGTTCCGACGACGGGCCGCGGGGACGTGACCTGTTCCTCCTGCGATGTGCCGGGCAGGGTAATTGCGGCGGATTCGTGCCCTTCCGGCCCTCCTTCGGCGTCAATCACCAACACGGTGATGTTGTCCCGCCCGCCCGAGCGCAGTGCAGCCTGCACCAGGGCGGCGCAGGCGTCCTGCGGGTTGGTGACGGATGTCAGGATCTGCAGGATGTGCCCGTCGGCGACCTCTCCGGTCAGCCCGTCGGAACAGACCAGCAGCCGGTCCCCCGGCTCGACAGGTATCAGCCAGAAATCCGCTTCGGAATCATTGCCGGTGCCCAGGGCACGGGTCACGACATGCCGGCGCGGGTGGACCAGCGCCTCATCAGCGGTGATCTGGCCCAGGTCCACCAGCTCCTGGACTTCGCTGTGGTCCACGGTGATCTGTTCCAGCACACCGTGGCTGAGCCGGTACGTGCGGGAATCTCCCACGTTGAACACCAGCCAGTAAGGGCTGCCGCCTTCGCGGACCAGGACGGCACCCGTCAGGGTGGTCCCGGCCCGCCCGCCGGTGGCCTCCCGGATGCGGTGGTCCGCTTCCTGCAGCAGTGCTTCGAGCTGTTCGGCGGAGAACTCCGGCAGGTGCTTCCCCACTATCGGCGAGTCGCCCAGGGTCCGGACACAGATACTGCTTGCCACTTCCCCGGCCTCATGCCCACCCATGCCGTCTGCTATCGCAAAAACCGGGTCGGCTGCAATCAGCGAGTCCTCGTTGAGTTCCCGCCGCAGGCCGCGGTCGGAGGCGTAACCGAACACAGCATGCAGATCAGTGTCCCGGGATGTCGTTTCGTCGGAGTTCATTCACGCCCTATCCGGAAGTATCACGAAAGTGATCTGGCTTACGAGTTCTCCTCCATACCCTAACCGACGGCAGCGCCCATCGGCCCGGGCTGAGTCGGCGGGTCCGCATCCGCGCATCGAGCAGGAGGGACCTCGGAGAATACCTTGCCCGCTGGCGGCGCCAGAACCCTACTGAGCCGGACATCCTGCCAAGGTGTTCGTCCACGTGCTTCCAGTACGCTTCGACTTCCTCCTCGGTCGGTTCACCCGGCCCGAAGATGCCCGCATCGGCACGCCGTGCCAGGAGCACGGTGGATTCCGCCGCCGCCGGGAACGAGCGCTCCAGCAGGGCAGCGTGTTCCCGGCGGGTGGCACGGCTGGGCGGCTTGGTACCCAGGTCGGTTGCCAGGCTCACCACTTCGTTCCAGCCGCCCCCCACACGGCGGGACGGAGGGCCCGTACGGCGCCTGGAGCGCCGCCGTCGGACCTTGACGAGCAGGATCAGCAGCAGCGGCCCGAACAGGATGGCAAGCGGCAGCGCGGCAAGGCCGACCAGGCGCAGCCAGTAGCGGAAGGTAGCCCAGAAGTCTTCCTGCTGTTCCTCGGGTTCCCGGGCTTCGGCATTGGTGTCCGGCGGCAGTTCGGCAGGTTCCTGCGGCGGGGGCGGCGGCTGCAGCACCTGCGGCTTCGGCGTGGACTTTGGCTGCTGCTGCGGCGGCACCGGCTCGTTATCCTCGTCGGGGGTCGGGAAGAACGGCACCCAGCCGACGTGTTCAAACTCCACTTCCACCCATGCATGGACATCGTCCCCCGTGATTTCCAGGGGACCGGACGCGTTGTCCACCTCGTCCCAATCCGGGTAGAAACCCATCACGACTCGGGCCGGAATGCCCAGCTTGCGGGCCATCAGGGCCATGGCGACGGCGTATTGCTCGTCATCGCCGACCATTTGGTCCGCGTCCATCAAGGTCAGCATGCGGGCAGCTCCGTGCCCGGGCAGGGACGGCGTCTCGCCTTCTTTGCCGTTGCTGAAATATCCTTCGGAGGCAAGGATCTGCTGGAGCCGGCGGACCCGCTGGACCGGACGTGCTTCGTCCCCCACGTAATCTGCCGCCTTGGAGCCCAGCACCGGCGGGTCGTTGGTAATGCGCGGAAGCGCCGTGTTGGAGAACCTGTACTTGGCCAGCTGCGCATCATCCGGCTCCTCGGGGAAGAGGACGTTGGCCTCATAAACATCCCCGGGCTGCAGTTCCGCAACGGTCAGCGCCGTGCTCGACGCCTCGCTGTAGTAAAGTCCGGCGGCAAGGTCTGCGGCACGTTCGCCGTCCATCTTGAAGCCGGTCGCGGTGCCGCCTGCCGGCACCCAGACGCCGCTGTATTCGCCGACAGTGATTTTCAGGGTCGCTACGTCTCCGCCTGCCTGGGCAAGATCGGAGCGGGCGTCGCCCACCCGGGTAAAGTTCCCGTCGGTCCCGGGGTCAACGCTGTACACAACTCCGTCATAGGCATCCAGGGCAGCCAGACGGATCCGCTGCCCCTTGGGCAGCCCCTCCACCGTGAAGAGGGTTGTCTCGGACTCGTCCTTTACGTAGCCGCGGAAGTCCGTGAGCGGGCTCGGGTAGTCATACAGGTCAACGGGCGGCTCGACGACGTCGCGCAGCACCTTCCGGTCCTCCCCCTGATCCAGCAGCGGGGCAACCCCCACGGAAGCTGCGAGGGCAACGGCCAGGACCGCGGCCCCAAAGCCCAGCCGGCGGGCGCGGGCAGCACGCGTGGCGGAGGGCTGCCGTCCCCGTTCCTCACGCTGTCTCCGCCGCGGTGCCTCCGCGCGCGCAGGTGCCTGGGAAGGACTCTGCAGCGTAATGGTCGCCATGGTTCCACGGCGCAGGTCCCGCCGATAGGCCAGCCATGGCAGGATCAGTGCGATGAGCAGTGCCCCGCGAAGCCCTGGCAGCGGAGCCTCGTCCGTGCCCAAGGCAATGGCGGCGGTGTAGAGAACCACAACCGGCACCAACACCCAATAAGCCCGTTTGGCGCGCCAGGCCAGCAGCCCGGATGCCAGTGCGCCGACAAACGCCAGCAGGAAAGGCACCACGAGCATCCCCGCGGCCACGCCCACCGGCGGCGCGATGGTCAGAAGGTCCTTCCACGCGAACACCACTGAGAGGACCAGCACGCGCACGGAGGTGAAGGAGGGCACGATGCCGCCCAAGGCTTCCACCGGGGCAGCGAACGCGCTTCCCAGCAGGACGTACACGGCAACGGCGGCACCGGCTGTGGCCCAGAGTCCCCAGGACAGCCGTGCCGATGCTTCCGCCAGCCCGAGACCCAGCAGGACCCCGCCCAACCCGGCCACGAGGAATCTCGGGTCCCAGCCGAACGTTGGCCCGAATCCGAGGACTGCGATCGCCAGGACAGAGGTGAGCACTCCCCAGTCCGTCAGGCGCGGCGGCACCAGGGGCCCCCTGGTGCCGGTTGTTTCCACACTCATGCGACGGCCTTCCGCAGCACGGCCGGCAGACTGTCGAGGTCGCCGACGTCCAATACGGCCAGGTCCCCGATCGCGGCCAGGGACGGTTCCAGCCCCGCTCCGCACCGCAGCGCGATGCAGCGGATGCCGGGCGGAACCTTCGTGGAGGCAGACCGCAGGGCGGCGCCGTTCGGCTCGGTTCCGGTCAGCAGGAACACCACCGAGGCGTTGGGAACCGCGTCCGAGGTGGTCCGGGCAAGGTCCACGATTCCCGAGGTGCGCGCCTGTCCCTGCACTTCGGTCAGGCCGTCGAGCATGGTCCCGGGGGTCGTGCAGCGCAGCGGACCGCCCTGGCTGAGCACCGACAGTGCCAGCTGCTCGCGGAACGCCTGAAGCCCCAGTGAACCGGCTACCGAGACAGCCAGTTCCAGGTCATCCTCCGATGTGTACTCGGCAGTATTCAGGGACAACGCCACGGCTACGTGGGAGCGCCGGGTCTCCTCGAACTGGCGGACCATCAAGGCGCCTGTCCGTGCCGTGGTCTTCCAGTGGATATGCCGGCGGTCGTCGCCGGGAACATATCCCCGCAGTGCGTGGAAGGCAACATCGGAGCTGGACAGGTCCGTGGTGGGTTCCCCTTCCAGGTCGCGGATGAATCCCGTGGTGGAGCCGCTGAGCGAAACCGTACGCGGATGGATGTAAAGGTCCACCGGTTCCGCCCACCGAAGACGCCGGCCCATCAGGCGCAACGGGTCCTGCCGCACGGATTCCACCGGCCCCACCACAATGACCGCGCGTCGGCGCGTGGGGATACTGAACAGTTCTTCCTGGGTCTGGCCCGGACGCATCCGGGGCAGCTCAAAGGCTGCAACGGCGCTGCCAACGGGCAGTTCGAAAGTAACGGGCAGCAGTGACCGGGAAGCGGTGCTTGTGATGCTCAGGCTGCCGACGGCGGGGTCGCCAACTGCCACCCGGGTCCGGGCCAGGTCCAGGTCCACGCTGTAGGAAAGCCGGCCCACCACAAAAGCCGTCCCCAGGACCAGCAGCACGCCGGAAGCCACGGCGGCCACCAGCGCCTCCTGCCAGTTGAACACCGCTCCGAGGAGCCAGAAAACGGCAGTGAGTCCGAGCGCCATCCAACCCAGCGGGCTGATGGCTTCTGTGCCTTTGTGCAGGCGGCGCGTCACAGCAGCAAAAAGCGCGCCGGTCCGCCCGAGGATCGGCACCAGCGGCCGGAGCACGGGAGCAAGCCTGGGCGCCGCTGCCCGCCAATAGGCCGAGCGCTGTACGTTACGGCGGAGGCGGGCCCAACGCAGGCGCAGTCTTGTTGCCGCGCGCCGGCCCCAGCGGCCGGCGCGCCTGGTGAGGTTGGACATGGATCAGGCCTGCGCTCCGGCCCGCTGCTGGGGTGCCGCCACATCAGCCAGCACGGACAGCAGCACGGCTTCGGGGCTGGCTCCGGCAAACTCGGCTTCCGGGTCCATCACCAGCCGGTGGGTCCAGACCGCCGGCGCAAGTGCCTTGACGTCGTCGGGCAGTACGTAGTTCCGCCCCTCGGAGGCGGCACGGATCTTGGCCACGCGGACCATGGCCAGGGCGCCGCGGACGCTGACGCCGAGGCGGGTTTCGGCCGCCGTGCGTGTGGCGGATACCAGGTGCGAGATGTATTCGAGCACCGCGGGTTCGACGTGGACGGTGGTGCCGAGTTCGGCCATGTCCCGCACGGCCGTGGTGGTGATTACCGGTGTCAGCGCCAGCGACCGGTCCCGGGTGGAGGATCCCGACAGCAACTCCAGGGTGGCTTCATGGTCCGGGTAGCCGATGGAGGTTTTGATCAGGAACCGGTCCAACTGGGCTTCGGGCAGCCGGTAGGTGCCTGCCTGCTCAATCGGGTTCTGGGTGGCGATAACCATGAACGGACGCTCCTGGGTGTACGTTTCACCGTCCACCGTGACCCGGGATTCCTCCATGACTTCCAGCAGCGCGGACTGGGTTTTCGGCGAGGCGCGGTTGATTTCGTCAGCGAGCACGATGTTGGCGAAGATCGGTCCCCGGTGGAATTCGAACTGCTGCGTCTTCTGGTCGTAGATGGTGATGCCGGTGACATCCGACGGCAGCAGGTCCGGAGTGAACTGGATGCGCGAGTTCGAGCCCTGCACGGTCGCGGCCAGCGACCGGGCCAGCATGGTCTTGCCCGTTCCGGGCGCATCCTCAAGCAGCACGTGGCCTTCGGCGAGCATGGCAGTGAGCACCAGGCGCACGACATCGGTCTTTCCCAGCACCGCCTGCCCCACGTTGGCCGTGAGGCGTTCAAACGTCTCCGCAAACCATGCTGCCTGTTCTTGGGTCATTGCCATGTTGTTCTTATCTCCAGTTGCTTGATTCGTAGTTAATCGTGGTGCTACCAGGTGGCCGGACAATTCCCGATCTGGCTGAGATTGTTGCCCTCGAGCGGAGCCACGTCCCGATTCAGTACGTACGCAGGCCGCCCCGTGCGTCCGGGCACACGCAGCCAGGTCTCGCCCTTCCACACCCCGGTGCACTCCGCTTGGACCTCTGCTCCTGGGTCCACGCCACCCCAGATGCCGCAATCACCGCTGACATTGTCGTCCGGGCTGCGCCAGCAGGTGTGGGCAGTCGCGGTTCCGACGTAATAGCGGCCGCTGTTCACCGTTACTTTCACCGGCGCTCCGGCCTCACCCCTGGAATTGACGGCACGCACCTCGAACGAATGCACCTCGTTCAGCTTGTTTTTGCCCAGGACAGTGCTGTTGGAGAAGACCGGGATAAACGGCTCATCGTCCTTGCGGGCCTCCAGATAGGAGACGTCGAAACTGCGGGAATCCGGCGGCGTCCAGGTGACCGTGGCGCCGGGATCCAGCGGTTTCCCGTCGGTCCCTGTCACCGTGGGCGCGCCCGGCGCCCCGTAGGGCCTGATCTCTCCGGATGCCGGCCCTGGCTGACCGTCATATGTGGACCCCGGGACCGACACCACTGCCATGATTTGGGCACTGACCGGAACGCCGTTGGAGAGCCCGCGCACCACGTCCCCGCTTCGGACCTGCTGCCGGGTTCCGTTGGAAAAGACCGCCACGTAGGCAATTTCATCGGCTTTGGCACCGTTGCGCTGGGATGCGTTCAGCTCTTGGAAGGTGACCTTGGCTGCCCGGCCGGCACCAGCGGTCTCCGCCGGCTCCAGGACGGGAGCAGGCGGCCCGTCAGGAATACCCCGGGCACGCCGGGGCGCGGACTGCGGGCCCGTCTCTCCCCAGCCTGATCGGTTCTGCGCTTGGACCGCATAGGAGTAGTCCTGTTCCGAGTTGGGGACGGTGATGGTCACCCGGGTATCCCTGCCGGCCGGAATGGTGCGAATGAGGTTGCTGCCTTGGTATTCGTACACCTGATACGCCAGGATTTCGGCCCCGTTTCCGGGGGCGGCACCCCATTCCACGGTCAGCTGGGACTCTTTCCCCACGCTTGGTGCCGAGGACGTGCTCGGTGCGCCTGGTGCGCCCGGCAGTCCGTTGGGATGCTCGGGGGCCGAATAATCACTCCATTCGGAGGGATCCGGAGCGGAGTTCCGGGCCTGGATCCGCACCCGGTAACTGGTGCCGTTATCCAACCCGGACCACACCAGGGTGCCTCCCGCTGCCGGTGCGGATTTCTGGACCGCTCCGTTCGGCGGGGCAGGGGAAATCTGCAGGTCGTACCCGGTGATGGGCGAGCCGTCGTTCGACGGCGCACTCCAGGCAACCTTCAGCTCCCGGTCACCGTAAACCAAGGTGGGCGGTGCCGGGCGCCCCGGCTGGGTGTCCGGGCGCGCCACGGCGGAGGTGGGAGACGGCGCGGACGTGCCGTGGGCGTTGGACGCCGTGACCCTGAAAACGTACTCCACATTATTAGTCAGCCCGGTAAGCGTGCACGTGGTTGCCGGGCAGGCCTGGCTGAATCCGTTGGCTGCCGTGACGGTGTAACCGGTAATCGGCGAGCCGTTGGCGGCAGGCGGATTCCACGCGAGCACAACGGTGCGGCTGCGGGTTGATTCGACCACGGGTGTGGAGGGAGCGTTCGGCTTGCCCTGTACGGTGAGCCGGATCTGGCCGGCGGCCCGGCGGCTCACCTCGCCGGTCCGGTCCCGGACGATGTACTGGACGGTCATGCTGCCCACGAATTCCGATCCCGGTGTCACCACGACATTCGAGCCCTGCAGGACCGCGGTGCCGTTGGCGTCAGACCGCACTTCGACAATCTCAAGCGGACGGTCCTGGAACGGGTTGAAGTCGTTTTCCAGTACAGGGACCGTCACGGGACGTCCCTGGACTGCGTCCGGAACGAGGTCGTCGGCCGCTACGGGCAATGCCCGCGTGGAGGCAATAACCGTGAGGTCCACCCGTCCCCGCACCGGTTCGCCGCGGCCGTCGGAGACGGTAACCCACAGTTCCCCTGTAGTTCCGACAGCCGCGTCGTCAGATGCACGGATCTTCAGGAGACTGCCGTCAATTGCACCTTCAAAACCGTTCGGCACGTCCGCTGCCAGCTTGAAACGCAGCCGGCTGGCATCCTCGGGGTTCGGATCAGATGCAAGGGAAGCCAGGTCGAGGATCACTTCCGGCTCGCCCTTGGCCGTTTCGAGTGACCCGGAACTGATCGTGGGCGGGTAGTTCTGCTCCGGCAGCGGAATCACGTTGACGAGGACGGTCAGGGTTGCCTTCAACCCCTCAGGGTCCTCGGGGCCGGCGCCGTCGGTCACCTCGAAGGTCACCGATCCCAGACCGGAATAGTCGGGGTCAGGGGCATATCGGAGGGAGGAGGCACCCATGATCCGGGCTCCCCCGTCCTTCGTGCCAATGGCTCGGACGTGTTCGGCGGTGGTGATTCGAGGAGTGCGGCCGTTACGCACCACCACAAGCGACTTAAGGTTCAGGTCCAAGGTGCTTCCGGCCTGGACCTCCAACGGTTCCCCTTCACGCAGCATGGGGTACTGCGTGCTCAGACCCGGTACCCAGATGATGGCGCTTGAGGTGCCGCCGTCCTGGTCCTCGGCCGTGTAGGGAATGATCTGCGCCTCGTTGGTCAGGTCCACCCGAACCTTCCCCCCGGAAACCGAAGCGGTGGGGTAGTCGCCCAAGATCCGTACGGACATATCGTCGGCCAGCCCGTCCGGGTCCTCGTCATTTTCAAGCACGGGAACTTCCACGAAACTCTTGTCCCGGGTCTCGGAGGCGTCTACCAGGTCATCCCTGGACATGGGCGGCAGCAGGGGCGCATTTTCGTCCACAAAAACCATCACGTTGCCCGATGCCACCCCTCCCCTGTTGTCCTTAACGGCGTAGGTGACGCCGTACGTGCCAGGGGTCTTTGGCGACTTCAGCAGCACTCTGGACAGGTCGGTGCGCGTTTCCAGCGCCGGGTCGCTTCCTGCGACCGCTGCAGTGTTCAGCGAGATTGGGTCACCGTCCGGGTCGGAATCATTGCGCAGGACAGAGACGGCATGGGCCCGCCCGGGACGCAGCGTCACGGTATCCTCCACTGCCACAGGCTTCTGATTGGCCTGTGCCGCGGGTGCAATTCCCACTTGGACCGTTCCGGTGTTTTCCACGCCCAAACGGTCCCGGACGGTGTAAGTGAAGGAGTCGGTCCCTGCTGCCTGCGCCAGGGCGGTGTAGTCGATGTAATTCGGGCCGGCGAGGGCGGCACCGCGGGTGGGAGCGCTGCCGATTCCGTTGAGCACCACGGAATCACCGTCCGCGTCCAGCCCGTCCAGCGGAATCGGGATACGCACGGTGGATCCGGCGACAACCCGCCCCTCCACGTTCACCGGCACCGGGGGTGTGTTCTTCTCGTCGTCACGGGGCCGGATATTGATACGAACCTGCGCCGAGTTCTTCTGGCCCGTCTCATCGGACACCTCGTAAATGGCATACACCGTCTTTGCACTTTGCCCGGCTACGAACCGCAGCTTGTTTTCGGAGACGAACATTTGCCCGTCCTGCGGGTCAACAGGCTGCGGAAGAACCGGATTCAACGTCAGCTCACCGCCGGTGGGAGAGGAATCGTTATCGAGCACTGGGATGGTGACGACGTCGCCCACCCGCACCACTGCTTCATCCGGGCCGGCGGTCGGGGGCAGGAGGGTGGCGGGCTGCTCCACCGGAATAATGTTCACTTCACCCGTCTTGGCGGCAGTGCCGTTGGAGACGGAGTACTCGATAGTCATTTGCTGGCGCAGGCTGCGGGTGTCATGGATCTGCAGGAGATGCCGGTCCAGTACTGCCACGTTCACCGGCGCGTCATCGGGAGTGCGGACAGACTGCACCACCAGGATTCCGCCGGTGGGATCCGTGTCATTGCCCAGGACGTCAACCAGGACACTTTCGCCGCGGGGCAGGAGGGCGACGTCGCGCACCGCCACCGGGACTCCTCCCCGGCCGGACGGGTTGGCATCGACACGAATCAGTCCACTGGCGCTCTGCGGCCCATTGGTGACCAGGTATTCGATGTAGTAGGTGCCCGCTTCGGTTGGCATGAACCCAATAGACCCGGTCTGGTAGTCCGGGGTGACCGCCACGCCTTTTTCGCCCTCGGCCTTGGCGAGGGTCAGCTGGCCCCCTGCCGGATCCAGGTCATTCTTCAGCGGGAAAATCTGCACGGGCTGGTCCACGGTGGTAGTGACGTGGTCGAAGTTGGCCACCGGGGGAAGAACGCCCGAGGGCCTTACGTCGTAGGTGACGGTCCCCTTGACTTCGTCAGTACCGTCGGAGACCGTGATGGCAACTTCTTTGACACCCTGGGTTTTCCCGACGTCCCGGAAGTCCAGCAGGCCGTCGGAGGCAGGACGGACCTGGTCTCCATCTTCCGTGGGCTCCGCGCTGATGAGGACCAGGTCGTCCCCGTCCGCATCTTTCCAGTCATTAAGGACGTTTTGGCTGACCGACTTTCCCTGTTCCAGCAGGATTTTCGTGTTCCGGCGAGGTTCAGGCGGGGTGTTTTCCCCGGTTCCCACCACGCGAACGGTCACACTGGCGGTGTCCGTGCCGCCCCGTCCGTCACTGACCTGGTAAGTGAAGGTTCCTGTCCCCGCAGGGGTATTGAGCGGGACCACGATCTGCAGGGCTGCACCGTTGTAAATGGGTTCCACGCCGCCCACCATGGGCATGTCCCCCACCACGGAGGCAGTCAGGAGGTCACCGTCGGGGTCGCTGTCATTTTCCAGGACCTGCAAAATGGTGGTCCGTCCGGCACGGGCTCCCACGGTATCGTCCGAGGCCACCGGGGCACGGTTGTCCGTGGTCCGGTCCGGCAGGGCGTTGACCGGGTTCTCGCTCGCGGCTTCCTCTTCGTCATCGTCGTTGCTCTGCTCGGGCGGAATAACGTCTCCCCAGTTGTCCACGAGCTGCATGTTTTCAAGCACCAGCCATACGCCGCCGCCGTTGACGTCGTTCAGCACCACCACGTCGCGGTTGACCCGGAATACCAGCTCCGATGACGGGCTGAGGCCGGGGATCTCTTCACGGGCGTCCTCCGAGTCGTTACTGCACTCCCGAACATGGGTCTCGGAACCGGCCCAGGCTGCATAAACACAGCTGCCCAGCTGCACCGGCGCGGCTGCGCCGCCGCCGGAGTCCACGTCGGTTATGTCCGGCTTCCCGCCGTCCAAGGGCTGCAGAATCAGGGCATTGGCCGTGGCTACCGCCACGAAATCGCTGGCCGGGCCGCTCTGCTGGAGCTTGGCGGTTTTCCCGTCCGGGATACTGACCGTTTCGCCATTCGGCAGGAGCAAGGTACCGGTTTCCGGGTTCAGCACCACGGCCCGGTCCCCTACGGCTGCGATCTGGGCGTCCTTGAAGTCCTTGAGCGCCGGCGCCTCACGGCCCTCCGGCTCACCGAATTTGCCGTTCTCGTCCTTTTCGTACGTGTAGAGCATCTGGTCCTCGGGTGCAGCCACCACCACATGGCCGTCCGAAGAAACGGCAGCCAGGATCCCGGGGTTGCCGTCCAGCACGGGTTCGCTGTCCGCATCGCTGAAGAATCCAACCTCGTTGGCCGGGAGGATCCATGCCCTGCCCTGCGCGGGATCCGTGATGGCCACCGTGTCGCCCCCGAAGGAAAACTCAGCCGCGCCGGGGAGCTGGACCTCGGCACCGCGGGCAACATTCGCAACGTCCACCGGGCTGGCCTTGGACTGGTCCGTGTTGAGGTTGAAGACCGTGCCCGCGTTCTGCAGCACGTCGAAATGATCGCTGTTGGCCGTGTAACCGCCGTCGAGCAGCCGGGAGGGGTAATTGAGGTGGCCCACCATGCCCTGCGTGCGGTTGGTCACCCACACACCGCCGTCGTTCAGGTCAACATCAGCGCTGGCGAAGCCCGGGTACAGCAAGGCCCCGGTGACCAGTCCGGCCGTTACTGCCACGGCCGAACCTACCGAAGCTGCCTTGCGCCGCTTACGGCTCAGCAGACGTACTTTTCCCCCATGCGCTGCCACGATGTTTCCCCCTGGTGATGACCTGCAGCGGAACCGGGCCACCTACCGGCAATGACCGGGGCGACGCAGCAGTTCCACCGCATAGTGTTGCACATATCTCCTGGCGAGGTAACATGCATCACTTTCCGCGGCAGGGGGGCGTGTGCCGGGAGTCAGTCCAGCACCAGTCCGCGCCCGGTACCGCGGGCCAGGGTCACCGGATGGATTTCACCGAAACCGCGCACATTGCGCGGCTGGTGCGGGATCAGCACAAAGTCGGGGTTGTCCTTCAGTGCCGCAGCCGTGGACGCGTCGGTCAGAACCGTTCCGGGCTCGGCAAGGGACGTGAGCCTGGAAGCCAGGTTTACCGTGGGTCCGTAGATATCGCCCAGCCGCGAAAGGACCCTTCCCCAGACCAGCGACACCCGTGCCGACGGCAGCAGCTCGTCCTCAGTGAAAGCCTTTGCCAGGGCCAGGGAAATCTCGGCGCCGGCTTCGGGGCTTTCCGCGTTGAACAGGACTTCGTCGCCTATGGTCTTCACCAGGCGGCCGCCTCCCACCGAGATGATCTCCGCGCACTTGTGCTCGAACCGCTGCACCATCTGGGCCAGGGTTTTTTCGTTCATCTGCCGGGAAAGGCTGGTATAGGAGACCAGGTCGGCGAAGCCCACAGCCCGGGCCAGGGGCAGCGGCGCATCGTCGGAGGCGCTGCCGTCGTGGCTGGCGAGCCCCGCTTCGGCACGCAGGGCCAGACGCTGGATGGCAGCATTAAGCTGCCGCTTCCAGGCGTAGACAAGGGTTTTCTCCAAGGGTTCTATCAGGTCCGGCAAGGCCGCGACCAGGTTTTTCCGGGCCTCGGCATCGGTGATCCCGCGCCGGGACACCATTTCCTCAACCAGGGCCTCCACCTGCCAGACCACCATCCGGTCCGTCATCTGCCCGATCGACCGCATGATGGAAATGGCTGCTTCCTCAGTCAGCTGCTCGTCGCGCACCAGTTCAATGACGGTGCTGAGCGCCTCGCGGTCCTGTTCGGTGAAGAAGACTGCGTCGTCGTCGAGGTTGGGGAAGCCCATGGCACGCCAGAGCTTGCGGGCCGAGAGCAGGGATACACCCGCTTCGGCGGCAGCCTCACGCCGCTTGAGTGTGCGGGGTCCGCCGATCAGCTGGGCTTCCAGCCTGCGCACGTCCTCCCGGTCGATTTCGGTGCCGGTGTCGGCAGCCGAAAAGTCGGGGCGCGGCGCCGGTACGGCCGGCATGGACAGGGTCATCGGTTCGGGATGGCTCGCGGGTCCGGACTCGCTGTGGCCGGCGTCAGTCATCGTCCCTCCCTTCATAGTCGTATCCCCCGTCTGAATCCATATCTACACCATCAAACATTGCGGTCAGCGGCAGCTGTCCAATCGCCGAGACCACAATCGACCGGAAACGGTGCACTTCGGGAACGGCCGGATAGTGCATCACCCGGCCGTGGCCGAGGTCCAGCACCAAGGTGCCGCTGCCCTGCATCCGGTCCGTCACGGACTGGCGGATTTCGAGCTGGTAGATGGCAGCCAGGGAGATCTCGTGCTCACGCCTCAACAGCACGCCCTGGCGCTGGATCAGCCGGCGGTCGGTCAGGATGATCCGCCCGGCAAGCCAGCGCAGCACCGGCGGCACGCAGTAGCGCAGCAGGAGCAGCACGGCCAGAACCGCAATGGCAGGCTGCAGGTACGGGCTCCATTCAGCCAGCTGCCCGGGAAGGGTGTCCCGGCCCAGCCAGCCGTAGGCATAGCCGGACACGGCGCCGGTCACCCCCGCCAGCAGCAACGGCTTCCACAGGGAACGGGCATGGGGGCGGCCGGCGGTGATGATGTGCTCTCCGGGAGAGAGTCTCAGGCGCACGGTGCACCGCCTGTCGGCAGGAACGGGAAGGCCACGCTCTCAGGCCTGTCCGGCACGCAGATGCACCACGTCCGCCGCATGGACCGTGTGCGGGGTGCCGTGGCCATCGACTATCACCAAGGCCCCCGTCTCCGCCAGCGCCACCGCACGCCCCGTAAGTTCGCCGCCGCCCGGCATTTCCGCGCGCACATCCCGGCCCAGGGTGGTCAGCCTCGCGGCCACCCGCTCCCGGAGCGACTGCTGCTGCCCTTCGGGCACCGCGTCGGCGTCGCCGTCTACGGAACAGAAGGCACGGTAGGCATCGGCCAGCGCCAGGAGATAGTCCTCGAGCAGGACATTGCGGTCCGTGGTGGAGGCATATTCCATCAGCAGGCTGGTGGCCGTGGGCACCGGAAGGTCTTCGTCCGTGAGGCTTACGTTCAGCCCGGTCCCCACCACCACGGCCGGAGGCAGGCCGTCGCTGGAGGGAACAAGCTGCGCCAGCACCCCGGCAAGCTTCCGGCCGTCCACCATCACGTCGTTGGGCCACTTCAAGCCCGCGTCGACGCCGGTGCGGGAGGCAAGGCTTTCGGCCAGCGCCAAGGCAGCCAGCAAGGACAGCCAGCCGTAGGAGGAAGTGGGCAGCGGCCGTCCGTCCCGGTTCACGGGGCGGAGGAGGACGCTGACAAACAGGGAGGACCGTTCGGGCGCCACCCAGCTGCGGTCCATCCGGCCGCGGCCGGCATTCTGCAGTTCCGCGGTAAGCACCGTCAGGTCCGGGACCTCCCACGGGCGCAGCCGGGCGGCGTCGGCCAGGTCCGTATTGGTTGAACCGGTCTCCTTCACTACCTCCAGCGCGGCGAACGGGCCGGCGGGAAACACCAGTGCCGCCTTCAGGCGGGCCGGATCCAGTGCCGGTCTTTCCATGCTGGAGTAGTGCAGTTGCATGCATCCGATCTTACGCGGGCGCCCTGACATTCCAGGGCGCCCGGTGCCGCGTTGAGGATCAGAGGAAGAAGTCAGGCATCAGCTTGTCCGCAGGCACGCCCGGAGCGTAACGGCTGAAGTCGGTGACGCCTTCTTCCCGGAGCACGGCTTCGTCCGTGAAGAAGTTGCCGGTGGACCGGCCGCTGGGGCGCGTGAGGATGGCGTGGGCGGCATCGGCCATGATGTCCGCGCTGCGGGAGGCGGCTGCCAGCTTGTCCCCTCCGGGCATGTTGCGGATGGCCGCGGTGTCAATGCCGGTGACCGGCCACAGGGAGTTGACGGACACGCCGTCGTTCTTCAGCTCTTCCGCCAGCCCGAGGGTGGTGAGGGACATGCCGTACTTCGCCATGGTGTAGGCAAGGTAGTTGCCGGCCCACTTGGGGTCCAGGTTCAGCGGCGGAGAGAGCGTGAGGATGTGCGGATTGTCGGACCGGCGCAGGGCGTCCAGGGAGAACTTGGAGAGCATGAATGTCCCGCGGGTGTTGATGTCCGCCATGAGGTCATAGCTCTTCATGGTCACCGCGTCGGTGCCGGAGAGGTCAATCGCCGAGGCGTTGTTCAGGACGATGTCGATCCCGCCGAACCGGTCGACGGTGGCTTCCACTGCGCGGGCAACGTCTTCGTCGCGGCGCACGTCGCCGATGACCGGCAGGGCCTTTCCGCCGGCGGCTTCCAACTGTTCGGCAGCTGTGTAGACGGTGCCTTCCAGCTTCGGGTGCGGCTCGGCCGTTTTGGCCAACATGGCAATGTTGGCTCCGTCTTTCGCCGCGCGCATGGCGATGGCGAGTCCGATGCCGCGGCTTCCGCCGGACATCAGGATGGTGCGTCCGGCCAGTGACCGGGACGCCGTTTCCGGGATGCTGTTGGGTGTGCTCATAGCTCGACAGTAATGCACGTCACGGCAATGTTACTCGTCAGTAACTTCGTGTCTCCGGGGCGCAGCTGCGCCTGCTGTAACCAAGCACCGGGACGCGAAATTGTAGGTTTTCTACACTCAGTCCCGGTGGTTCGGCTCACTAGACTGGGTAAACCGCACGGAATTTTGTGCGGAATCTACTTAACGCCCGTCACGGTCCTTCGCACTGGAAGGCCCGGGGCTACCCGATCCGGCACCCGGAGGCCTCCTTGAGCATCGACCAGGACCTGAATCTGCACACGACCGCTGGCAAGATCGCCGAGTTCCGGCGCCGCCAGGCGGAGGCAGAGCTGCCGTCCGGCCAGGCTGCGGTGGAGAAACAGCATGCCCGCGGCAAGCACACCGCCCGCGAACGCATCGACCTGCTCGTGGATGCCGGGTCCTTTGTGGAGTTCGACGCGCTGGCCGTCCACCGGTCCACCGCCTTCGGCATGGAAAAGAAGAAGCCCCTGGGTGACGGCCTGGTCTCCGGCTACGCCACTGTGGACGGCCGCCCGGTGGCCGTTTACAGCCAGGACTTCACCGTTTACGGTGGCTCCCTCAGCCAGGTCAACGGCGAGAAGATCGTCAAGGTCCAGGAGTTCGCCCTGCGCAACGGATGTCCGGTCATCGGCATCCTGGACGGCGGCGGCGCCCGCATCCAGGAAGGCGTGGCCTCGCTGGCCATGTTCGCGGACATCTTCCGCAACAACGTGCACGCATCCGGCGTCGTGCCGCAGATCTCGCTGATCATGGGCCCCTCGGCCGGCGGTGCGGCCTACTCCCCCGCCCTCACCGACTACGTGGTCATGGTCGACAAGACCTCGCACATGTTCATCACCGGCCCCGACGTCATCAAGACGGTCACGGGTGAGGATGTGGACATGGAAACCCTGGGCGGGGCCCGCCAGCACAATGCCACCACAGGCACCTCCACCTACCTCGCCTCGGACGAGGAGGACGCCATCGAGTTCGTCCGCGAGCTCCTGGACTTCCTGCCTTCCAACAACCTGGCCGAGGCTCCGCTGACCGCTTTCGACCAGGATCCGGAAACCACGGACGCCGATCTGGCCCTGGACGAGCTGATCCCCGATTCCGCCAACCAGCCCTACGACATCCGGGCCGTGATCGAGAACGTCCTCGACGACGGGCACTTCCTGGAAATGCAGGCCCTGTACGCCCCCAACGTGATCATCGGGTACGGCCGGGTGGAGGGGCACACCGTGGGCATCGTGGCCAACCAGCCGATGCAGTTCGCCGGCACCCTGGACATTGCCGCGTCGGAGAAGGCCGCGCGCTTCGTCCGGAACTGCGACGCCTTCAACATCCCCATCCTGACCTTCGTGGATGTTCCCGGCTTCCTGCCCGGCAAGGACCAGGAGTTCAACGGCATCATCCGCCGCGGTGCGAAGCTGCTGTACGCCTACGCCGAGGCCACCGTCCCCAAGCTGACCGTGATCACGCGCAAGGCGTACGGCGGCGCGTACATCGTCATGGGCTCCAAGAAGCTTGGGGCGGATATCAACCTTGCCTGGCCCACCGCGCAGATCGGCGTCATGGGCGCCCAGGGTGCCGTTAACATCCTGTACCGCGGTCCGCTCAAGGCAGCGGCCGACGCCGGTTCCGACGTCGAGGAGGTGCGCCGGCAGTACATCGAGCAGTACGAAGACGAACTGCTCAACCCGTACCAGGCCGCCGAGCTCGGGTACGTGGACGCGGTGATTGCACCGTCCCAGACCCGGCTGCAGCTGATCCGCGGGCTGCGGGCCCTGCGCGAGAAGCGTGCCGCCCTGCCCGCCAAGAAGCACGGGAACATGCCGCTGTGAGCACCGAGGGCCTGTCCCCGGAAGCATCCGGCGCCGTTGAACCGCTGCTCTCGGTGGTGTCCGGCAATCCCACCGACGAGGAGCTCGCGGCGCTGGCCGCCGTCGTCGCCGGTCTGGGGGCGCATGAGGCGCCGCTGCCGGCACCCCGTCCGGCGCACCGCCTCTGGGCCCGGCGCCGGATGCTGAGCCTGGCACCCGCCCCGGGGCCGGGTTCGTGGCGGCGCAGTTTCCGCTGACCGCTTTGCGTTAAGCGCAATTAGGCCGGCGGGCCGGAAGTGCGGTTAGGCTACGTTTGTGACCCAACAGACATCATCTTCCGAGTCCATGTCCACTGCGGGAAGCGCACCCACGCGCCAGCCCACCGCCATCGACGCCGTTGCCGATGCGTACACAGCCACCCTCCTGCAGCTGGATCCGTCCTTCGCCACCTCCCTGGGCATCCCCGGGCGGGAAACCGAATACGGCGACTATTCACCCGCCGGCCTGGAGTCCTTCGCCGAAGCCATCCGGGAAACGCTCAGCCGCCTGGACGGCCTGGAGCCGGCGGACGACGTTGACCGCGTAACCCTGGACGCCATGCACGAGCGCCTCGGCCTGGACCTGGAAATCCACGAGTCCGGCTGGAACCTGGCGGACCTGAACAACATCGCTTCCCCGGCCCAGGGCATCCGCAGCATCTTCGACCTGATGCCCACGGACACCGAGGAGCACTGGCACCACATTGCGGGGCGGCTGCACAACGTCGACGACGCCGTCGCCGGCTACATCACGAGCCTCCGCAGCGGACTGGAACGCTCCCTCGTCCCGGCCCGCCGCCAGGTGAAGATCGTCATCGAGCAGGCTTCCGCGTACGCCGAGGACGGCGGGTTCTTTGATGCCCTCGCCGCCAACGCTGCACTGCCCGACGGCGGGGAACTGCCCGAAGCCCTGCTGGCCGACCTGCGCGCCGGCGCCGAATCCGCGCGCCGGGCCTATCTGGGACTGGCCGCGTTCCTCGAAGCGGAGCTTCTTCCCGCTGCCCCTGAAAAGGACGCCGTCGGCGCCGAACGGTATGCCTTGATGTCCCGGCAGTTCCTCGGCGCCGCCGTGGACCTGGCCGAGACCTACCAGTGGGGCGTGGAGGAACTGGACCGCATCATTGCCGAGCAGGAGGCGGTTGCCGAACAGATCCGCCCCGGGGCCAGCGTGCAGGAAGCCATGCAGATCCTCAACGAGGATCCGGAACGGCAGCTGCACGGCACCGAGGAACTGCAGGCCTGGATGCAGGACCTGGCCGACCGCGCCGTGGCCGACCTGGCCGGCTCACACTTCGACTTCACCGGCCCCATGCGCAGGATCGAGTGCATGATCGCCCCCACCCAGGAAGGCGGCATCTACTACACCGGGCCCAGCGACGACTTCTCCCGTCCCGGTCGCATGTGGTGGTCCGTCCCGGCAGGCGAAGACACCTTCACCACCTGGCAGGAAACCACCACCGTCTACCACGAGGGCGTACCGGGGCACCACCTGCAGATCGCGACGGCGACGGCGGCCCGCGGGCTGCTCAACGACTGGCGGCGCAACGTCTGCTGGGTCTCCGGACACGGCGAAGGCTGGGCACTCTACGCGGAGCGGCTGATGGACGAACTCGGCTACCTCAGCGATCCGGGCGACAAGATGGGCATGCTTGACGCGCAGCGGATGCGTGCCGCCCGCGTGGTCTTCGACATCGGCGTGCACCTGGAGCTGGAAGTGCCCGAGCGCTGGGGCGAAGGTACCTGGACCGCGGAGAAGGGCTACGAGTTCCTCCGGGAGAACATCTCCATCAGCGAAGGCCAGCTCAATTTCGAGTTCACCCGCTACCTCGGATGGCCGGGCCAGGCTCCCTCCTACAAGCTGGGCCAGCGCCTCTGGGAGCAGATCCGCGACGAGGTGCGCAACCGTGAAGGTGACGCCTTTGATGAAAAGTCCTTCCACACCCGGGCACTGCAGCTCGGCTCGGTAGGCCTGGACACCCTGCGCCGCGCGCTGCTGGGCGAGTAACAACAAAGGGACATTAGTCACAAAGGCCCGGGGAATATCCCGGGCCTTTGGCGTTTCCCGGCACAGTTGCGGCGTTTCGTGTGCCCACACCCTCCGGTAGGGGATTTCGACGGACGTAATATTTCGCAACTTTGACGCCGGTCTGATATTGGCAACCCACTAGAGTCTTTCCGTGACCTCACAGACCTCCTCCCCCGAATCCCCGTCCCGGCGGTTGCCCAAATGGGTGACCTCGTTTGGACCCCAGATCATCGCCGCCCTCGTGGTGGGCCTTGCTCTGGGCCTCCTTGCCAAGTCGATGGGCACCGTCGACGATGAGCCGAACTGGCTCACCACAACGCTGAGCACCATCGGCAGCAGCTATGTCTCACTGCTCAAGGCGGCCGTTGTCCCGCTGATCTTCACCGCAGTGGTCAGCTCAATCGCCAACCTGCGGGCCGTTTCCAACGCCGCCCGGCTGGCCTGGCAGACCCTCCTCTGGTTCGCCATCACGGCACTGATCAGCGTCGTCATCGGCATCCTGCTCGGCGTCCTGCTCCAGCCCGGCAGCAACGCCGACGTCGAAGGCAGCGAATACACCGGCTCCCAGGGTAGCTGGGTCGGCTTCCTGACCGGACTGATCCCGGGGAACTTCCTGGGCCTGGGCGCCAGCTCCAAGGTGGCCGAGTCCGGAGCCGTGACCACGAGTGTCAGCTTCAACGTCCTGCAGATCCTGGTGATTGCGATTGCCGTAGGCATCGCCGCCCTAAAGGTCGGCAAAGCCGCTGAGCCGTTCCTGGCCCTGAATGCCTCCGCCCTGGCCGTCATCCAGAAGGTGCTCTGGTGGATCATCCGCCTGGCACCGCTCGGCACCGTCGGCCTGATCGGCAACGCGGTGGCGACGTACGGCTGGGACACCATCGGTTCCCTCGGCATGTTCGCCCTGACCATCTACATCGGACTGTTCCTGGTGCTGTTCGGCGTCTACCCCGTGCTGGCCAAGGTGCACGGCCTGTCCATCCGCCAGTGGTTCTCCGGAGCATGGCCCGCCATCCAGCTGGCCTTCGTCTCCCGCTCCTCCGTGGGAACGCTGCCGCTGACGCAGCGGGTTACCGAGCGCAACCTGGGCGTCCCCCGCGCCTATGCCTCGTTCGCCGTTCCGCTGGGCGCCACCACCAAGATGGACGGCTGCGCCTCGATCTACCCGGCCGTCTCGGCCATCTTCGTGGCCCAGTTCTTCGGCATTGACCTCAGCTTCACCGACTACCTGCTGATCGCCCTGGTTTCCGTCCTGGGCTCGGCCGCGACGGCCGGCACCACCGGAGCCGTCGTGATGCTGACCCTGACGCTGTCCACCCTCGGCCTGCCGCTGGCCGGCGTGGGACTGCTGCTGGCTATCGATCCGATCCTGGACATGGGCCGCACCGCGGTCAACGTTGCCGGACAGACCCTGGTTCCCACCATCGTGGCCAAGCGCAACGGGCTGCTCGACGCCGAGCTGTACAACGCCAAGCGGCAGGGCGATCCCTTCGCCGACGATTCCGAGCAGGTTGAAGCTCCGGTCCTCGCCGACACCCGGAGCTGACCCTCCACCGGGGACCGAGCTGAAGGTCACCCCGCTTCCCCATCGCCGGGCCGTCCCTTCGGGGGCGGCCCGGCGTTTTGGGTTTCCTGGCCCGGTTTGGTTTCCTGGCAGCCCCGGTTTGGTTTCCTGACAGCCCCGGGCGAGCACTAGGCTTGGAGGCGTGACCACCCCAAGCCTCATCCTCGCTTCCGCCTCGCCCGCCCGCACCAAGCTGCTGACCGACGCCGGCATCGCCCACACGGTCCTGGTATCCGACGTCGACGAAGACGCCGTCACTGCCCGCTACGGCCTGACCGATCCCCATGACACCGCCCTGCTGCTGGCCCGGGCCAAGGCCGAGGCCGTAGCTGCCCTCCCCGAAGCGGAGGGCGCCCTGGTGATCGGCTGCGATTCGGTGTTCGAGTTCGACGGCGAGGCGCACGGCAAGCCGTGGGAGGCCGACGTCGCCCGCGCCCGGATCCGCCGGATGAGCGGCTCCTCCGGGGTCCTGCACACCGGGCACTGGCTGGTGGACTGCCGCGACACCGACGAGGGAGGTTCCGGCGCGACCCTCGGTGCGGTGAGTTCGGCCGAGGTGCACTTTGCCAAGCTGGCCGACGAGGAGATCGAGGCCTACATCGCCACGGGCGAGCCGCTGCAGGTGGCCGGGTCCTTCACCATCGATTCCCTGGGCGGGGCATTCATCGAGCGCGTCGTCGGGGACCCGCACGCCGTCGTCGGCCTGTCGGTTTCCACCCTGCGCCACCTGCTGGCCAGCGCCGACGTGCGGATCATCGACCTTTGGAAGTAGCCCGGGGGTTGCCTGGCCGGTTTCCGGTCTACTGAGCACATCCCGGGCTTCCCGACCCGCTTCCCCGTCTACTGAGCACATCCCGGGCTTCCCCGAGCCCTAATACCCCGTCAGCTGCTCAGTCGATGCCGGGCAGTACGGTCCCCGACCGATGTCGACCCCTTGAGGCTTACAAAGGAGGCGTCCACCCCGCCAGCGTCAGTCCCCGGCGCACTTTTGCCTGCACCCAGCCTGCGCCTTGCATCAGATCGCCCCGGCTGATCTTCACCTGGACCCAGCCCAGCTCGGCCGTCAGAAGGTCCCGGTGATGGTCCTTCGCCTGTTGTTCAGGCGTCAGGTGGTGGGCACCGTCATACTCCAAACAGGTCCGGAACTCGCGGCAGCCCAGGTCGACCCATACCTGCGGTGTTCCGTCCACATCGCAAATGGCCATATTGGGAACAAACTCCGGCAGGCGCGGATCTTCCCCGAGCATCAGCCGCAAGCGGGTTTCGGGCGGCGAGTCCACCCCAACCCGGAGATACCCCAATGCCGTCCGACACTTGGACAGATGCGCAACTCCGGACTTCTTTTGGATGAAAACCTTCAGGTCCGGAAGGGAAACACGGGCCACTCTGCGGGGGCCGAAACTGCGACGATGCTCGCTCACCACTTGGTCACCCAGGATGATCAGCTCCTCCAGCGTGAGCATGCCCGCAAGGTCCAGCCAAGTACGGGCGATGGTGGTGACTGGCAGTCCCGCTAGAACGGTGATCTCGTCGCGGTGGAGCACCAAGCGGTGTCCGATTATGTGACGTCGCCGGGCCTGGCTCCTGCCCGGAGGCCGACTCAGATGGATGACGGCTTCCTCGGCCAACCGCCGCGGTAGCACCATGCCGTGTAACTGTGCGGCCGTTGCGTGGCTTACGACGGCGTCCGGCAACAACTCCGTGTACGGCCGGCACCTGTCAGCCAAGGTGAACTGGCCACCCGACGGTACACGGACGGAACGGCTGGGCGTCCTCAGGTCCGATGAGCGGAGCCGATCCGGCGTGATGTTGAGGGCTTTGGCGGCGGACAACGTAAAAGGTTTTGCTTGAAGGGACAGAGGCAAAGGGCTCGGATATCTCATGCAGCCATGCCACCGTGGCCGCTGCAGTATGGAAGGTCTTGAACGCCCACCGTACACAACTACTCCGAGACCGCCACCTCAGGAGGAATAGTCACCGTTCCGCAGATAAGTTGGTTCAGGATCGGCGCCCCTGCCGGAGCAAGCCAGCAGAAGGCGGGAGCCCCGCCCGATTCTGCCGGCCCCGGTTGGCGGCGTCCCCACGGCCCAGGAGGACCGACCCCCAGCCCGCCCCACCGCCAGTCTCCACTGGGCGCCTCCCGCTTTGTAGAAATCCCACAACGAACGTGCCCCTCCCACGCAGAAACAGCACGCATTATGGCCCGAGACCACAAAACCGCGCTAGGCTCCGAACAGATCAAAAGGAGCCAGTGCATCAATGAGCCAGAACACCCCCGCGCCTGCGACCCCCGCAAAGGCACTCACCAAGATCCTCATTGCCAACCGCGGTGAAATTGCCGTCCGGGTAATCCGTGCAGCGCGCGACGAAGGCATCGCCGCAGTTGCCGTTTATGCCGAGCCGGACCGCGATGCCCTGCACGTACGCCTGGCCGACGAGGCCTATGCACTGGGCGGCAGCACCGCCGCCGAGTCCTACCTCGACATGGACAAGATCCTCGACGCCGCCGCCCGTTCAGGCGCTGACGCCATCCACCCGGGCTACGGCTTCCTCTCTGAGAACGCAGAGTTTGCCCGGCGCGTCATCGACGCCGGCCTCGTCTGGATCGGCCCCTCCCCCAGCGCCATCTCCGCCCTGGGCGACAAGGTCCAGGCCCGCCATATTGCAGCCAAGGTTGGCGCCCCGCTGGTTCCGGGCACCCAGGATCCGGTCGATACGGCCCAGGACGTACTGGATTTCGCCGACCGGCACGGACTTCCGCTGGCCATCAAGGCGGCCTTCGGCGGCGGCGGACGCGGCATCAAGGTGGCGCGCACCCGCGAAGAGATCCCTGAAATGTTCGAGTCCGCCGTCCGGGAGGCCACTGCCGCCTTCGGCCGCGGTGAATGCTTTATCGAGCGTTTCCTCGACGCTCCGCGGCATGTGGAGACCCAGTGCCTGGCCGACGCCCACGGCAACGTCGTCGTCGTCTCCACCCGTGACTGCTCGCTGCAGCGCCGCAACCAGAAGCTGGTGGAGGAGGCCCCGGCGCCGTTCCTTACCGAGGAGCAGACCGCCAGCCTGTACTCCGCCTCCAAGGCCATCCTCCGCGAAGCCGGCTACCAGGGTGCGGGCACCTGTGAATTCCTGGTGGGCAAAGACGGCACCATCTCCTTCCTGGAGGTGAACACCCGCCTGCAGGTGGAGCACCCCGTTTCCGAGGAAGTCACCGGGCTCGACCTGGTCCGCGAGCAGTTCCGCATCGCCCGGGGCGAGGCCCTGGGCTACGACGACCCGGAAATCCGCGGGCACTCCTTCGAGTTCCGCATCAACGGCGAAGACCCGGGCCGCAACTTCATGCCCGCTCCCGGCACCGTGTCAGCTTTCAAGCTGCCCACCGGGCCCGGAGTCCGGGTGGATTCGGGCATCGAGGCCGGCGAGACCGTAGGCGGGAACTTCGATTCCATGCTCGCGAAGCTGGTTGTCACCGGCGCCACCCGAACCCAGGCACTGCAGCGTGCCCGCCGTGCACTGGCGGAGATCGACGTCGCCGGGCTGCCCACCGTCCTGCCTTTCCACCGGGCCGTGGTGGCGGACCCTGCCTTCAGCAGCGACGAGCGTTTCGGCGTGCACACCCGCTGGATCGAGACAGAGTTCGTGAATTCGCTGCCGGCCTGGAGCGGTGAAGCCGGCCTGGCCAACGACGACGACGAGCGCCGCCGCGTGACCGTGGAGGTCGGCGGCAAGCGGCTGGAGGTTGTGCTGCCTGCCGGGCTGGGCGGATCCGGAAACAGCGCGCCGTCCAACGGCACCCGCAACGGCGGCAACGGCAAGGGCCGGAAGCGTTCGCGCGGCGGGGCCTCAGCGGCCGCCACCGGTGACGACCTGACCTCGCCCATGCAGGGCACCATCGTCAAGGTGGCGGTCGAAGACGGTACTGCCGTCCGCGAAGGCGACCTGGTGGTGGTCCTGGAAGCCATGAAGATGGAACAGCCGCTGACCGCGCACAAGTCCGGCACCGTCAGCGGCCTTACCGCTGTCCCGGGTGCCACTGTTTCCGCCGGCGCCGTCATCGCGAGCATCCTGGACTAGCGTCTTCCTGGGCGGGCCAGTTTGGACCGGGACCATCCGCGTCCAGGGGTCCGAACTGCCTGACCCGGTCCGCGGAGGACCGTCCGGAAAAACAGGCAAGGCCCGGCCCCCGTCAGCCGGGGAACCGGGCCTGGCCCTGTTTTGCTGGTCTCGCTTGTCGTGCCTTGTCGTGCAGGCTCCGGGTTAGAGAACCTTCACGGCCTCGCTGGAGTTGTTCTCGTAGTCGACGTCGCGCGTCTCCTTGGTGACGAACAGGGCGATCAGCGTCAGGACAGCCATGGAGCTGAGGTAGACACCCACCAGCCACGGGCTGCCGTCGGCTGCCTGCCACAGGGCGACGGCGATAAACGGTGCCACAGCCGCTCCGAGGATCGAGGAGACGTTGTAGGCGATGGCGGAACCGGTGTAGCGGACGTTGGTCGGGAACAGCTCAGGCAGCATGGCACCCATCGGCCCGAAGGTCAGGCCCATCAGGGTGAAGCCGATGATCAGCAGCGCCATCACACCCACCGTGCCCCCGGCAAACAGCGGGGCAAAGGTAAATCCGAAGACGAAAATACCTGCGGTGACCGCCAGCAGCGTCTTGCGGCGGCCGTACTTCTCCGCCAGCGGTCCGGCCACCAGGGTGAAGATGCCGAAGAACACCACACCCACGATCAGCATGATCAGGAAGTCATTGCGGGCGTAGCCCAGACCTGCCGAGAACGCCTCGGGATCGAAGACCTTCCCGGCCTTTTCCGCCGCCGCGCGAGCCGCTTCCTCGGTCTTCGCTGCGGTGCCGTAGGTCAGGGTGAAGGTGGTCATCAGGTAGAACAGGACGTAGGTGGCCAGCATGATGAAGGTGCCGGCGATCATCTGGCGCCAGCTGAAGCGGAAGACCCGGCCCAGCGGCAGCTTGGTTACGTTGCCCGTATCCACGGCCTTCTGGAAGGCCGGGGTCTCTACCAGCTTCAACCGGACATACAGGCCGATGATCACCATGACGGCGCTGGCCAGGAACGGCACCCGCCAGCCCCAGGAGTCGAACTGGTCCGCGGTCAGCTGGAAGCTCAGCAACAGGAACAGTCCGTTGGCCAGGATGAAGCCGATGGGCGCGCCCAGCTGCGGGAAAGTGCCCCAGACGGCTCGCTTGTTGGCCGGTGCGTTTTCGGTGGCCAGCAGGGCTGCACCGCTCCATTCGCCACCGAGGGCCAAGCCCTGGGCGAAGCGCATGACCACCAGCAGGGCCGGTGCCCAGAAACTCCAACCGGACAGTTCCGCAGTGGGCAGGCAGCCGATCAGGAAGGTGGCGATGCCCATGGTCAGCAGCGAAGCCACCAGGGTCCCCTTGCGGCCTACCTTGTCACCGAAATGCCCGAAAACAATCGATCCGAGCGGGCGGGCGATAAACGCCACGCCAAAGACGGCGAAGGAACTCAGCAGGGCGGTGGCACCCTCGGCATTCGGGAAGAAGAGCCGGGGGAATACGAGGACGGCAGCGGTGGCGTAGACGTAGAAATCGTAGAACTCGATGGACGTGCCGATCAGGCTGGCAACGATCACCCGGCTCTTCGAGTTGGCCTTGGCCGGCGCCGCGGCCGCAGAAGGATTCGTAGTAGACATTGGGAGTCTTTCGCAAGAGGAAGTGAAGTATCCACATCGTAGGAGAAAGCGTCCGTTATCTGAGATATATGTCCAAATAATGGACATTGTTTCAGTCGATGTCATATTCCGGGCAGCAAAAAACCCGCGTCCGGCGGCGCATTGCTCACCGCCGGACGCGGGTTGGGCGAAAGGGCAAAGCCTTACATGTGCACGTGCAGGCGCCGCGCTGCCTCCGAGATGGAGCCCGTCAGCGACGGGTAAACCGTGAAGGTGTTTGCCAGGTCATCCACATGCAGCTTCTGGCTGACGGCAATGGCGATGGGGAAAATCAGCTCGGACGCGCGCGGCCCAACAACAACTCCGCCGATCACGGTGCCGGAGCCCTTGCGGGAAATGATCTTCACGAAGCCTTCCTTGACGTCCATCATCTTTGCCCGTGCGTTGGTGTGCAGGGACAGCTTGATGACATCGCCCTGGTAGCGGCCCTCGGCCACGTCGGCTTCAGTAACACCCACCGAGGCGATTTCCGGAGAGGTGAAGATGTTCGAGGCCACGGACTTCAACTTCAGCGGCTTCACGCCGTCGCCCATGAGGTGGGCCACGGCAATGCGTCCCTGCATGGCTGCCACGGAGGCAAGGTTGAACACGCCGGTGCAGTCGCCGGCGGCGTACACGTTGGGCGCGGTGGTGCGGGAGACGCCGTCGACCTTGATCTGTCCGCGGTCATCCAACTGGACGCCGGCTTCCTCCAGACCGATCCCGGCGGTGTTGGGGATGGCGCCCACAGCCACCAGGCAGTGGCTGCCTTCCACGGTGCGGCCGTCGGACAGAGTGACCAGCACGCCGTCGCCGGTGTTCTTCACGGAATCGGCGCGGGAGCGGCCCAGCACCGTCATGCCGCGGGCCTGGAACACGTCCTCGAGCACGACGGCGGCATCGGCGTCTTCGCCAGGGAGCACGCGGTCCCGGCTGGAGATGAGCGTAACCTTGGTGCCCAGGCCGTTGTAGGCGGAAGCAAACTCGGCGCCGGTGACACCGGAGCCGATGACGATCAGGTGTTCGGGAACCTCGGTGAGGTTGTAGATCTGCTTCCAGGTGAAGATGCGCTCACCGTCCGGCATGGAGGTGTCCAGCTCACGCGGGTTCGCGCCCGTGGCAATAAGCAGCGCCTCGGCCTTGACCGTGTCCACCGATCCGTCGTCGGCCGTCACCTCGATGGTGGTGTTGTCCAGCAGGCGTCCGTCACCGATCATCACCTTGACGCCCACACGCTCCAGGGTGCGGCGGATGTCGTTGGACTGCTCCTTGGCCAGGGCCAGCAGGCGGTGGTTGACCACCTTCAGGTCCGCATAGACCGGCGAGGAAACATCGCCGAACTCCACGCCCAGGTTCCGTGCGGCGGTCAGGCGGGTCATCACATCCGCGGTGGCGATCAGGGTCTTGGAGGGCACGACGTCGGTAAGCACCGCTGAGCCGCCCAGTCCCTGCCGCTCGACAATGGTTACGTCCGCACCGAGGGAAGCGGCCACCAGGGCGGCCTCATAGCCGCCGGGCCCTCCTCCGAGAATCGCAATTTTCCGGGCAGTGAAATCTAGTTGGCTCGTCACAAGGCTCTATTCTGTCCCATCCCGTGACGGCGCTCAAACGGCGGCAACCGGGGCGGCAACCGCCGGGCCTCCGTTCACGGTAGGTTGGTTGTGTGACTAACGACCCATTTGAACTTGCCCAGCAGGCCGCCGACTACATTGCCGAGCACACAGGCGTGCCCTCCCATGACATCGCACTGGTCCTCGGCAGCGGCTGGGGTGAAGCAGCGGAACTCATCGGCGAGACCACTGCAACGCTTTCCGCAGCCGACATCCCCGGTTTCTCCGCCCCCGCCGTGCAGGGGCATGTAGGCACCATCCGCTCCGTGCTGACCACCGACGGCAAGCGCGCCCTGGTCCTGGGCGCCCGCACCCATTACTACGAGGGCAAGGGCGTCCGCGCCGTCGTCCACGGCGTGCGCACCGCCGCCGCCGCCGGCGCGAAGGTCATGGTCCTGACCAACGGCTGCGGCGGGCTGAACCCGGCCTGGCAGCCCGGCACCCCGGTACTCATCAGCGACCACCTCAACCTCACGGCCACGTCCCCGCTGGAAGGGGCGACGTTCGTGGACCTCACGGACCTCTATTCCTCCCGCCTGCGTGACGTAGCCCGCAGCGTGGACCCCACGCTGGATGAAGGTGTCTACGCCCAGTTCACCGGCCCGCACTACGAAACCCCGGCCGAGGTCCGCTATGCGAAGACCATTGGTGCAGACTTGGTGGGTATGTCCACCGCGCTGGAAGCCATTGCCGCCCGGCATGCCGGCATGGAGGTCTTCGGCATCTCGCTGGTGACCAACCTCGCCGCAGGCATCAGCCCGGTGGCACTGAGCCACCAGGAAGTGTTGGAGGCCGGGCAGGCAGCCGGCCCCCGCATCTCGAAGCTGCTGGCCGAAATCATTAACCGGATCTAGCGGCAGCACTGCCCGCTCCCCTACCCCCGCAACACATAGGTACCCATCATGACTTTGACTCCTGTTGAACTGGATGAACTCACTGCCGCCGCCAAGGCATGGGCTGACAGCGATCCCGACGCCGACACCGTCCGGGAACTGCGTGCCCTGATCCGTACCCTTGGAGAAGGGGGCGACGACGGCGCCGCGGCAGCCGCGGACCTGGCGGACCGGTTCGCCGGCACGCTGGAATTCGGCACCGCCGGGTTGCGCGCCGCCCTGGGAGCGGGACCGCGGCGGATGAACCGTGCGGTGGTACGCCGTACCGCGGCGGGCATCGCATCCTTCCTGCAGGATGCCTCCGGAGACAACTGGACCCCCAGCGCAGTGATCGGGTACGACGCACGGCACAAGTCCAAGGACTTCGCGCTGGAGACCGCCGCCGTGTTCGGTGCGGCCGGCATTGAGACGTTCCTGCTGCCCTGCACCCTGCCCACGCCGCTGCTCGCCTACGCGGTGCGTGCCTTGGACACGGACGCCGGCGTGATGGTGACCGCAAGCCACAACCCCGCCCAGGACAACGGCTACAAGGTCTACTTGGGCGGCCGCACCGTCAAGGGACCAGGCCGCGGAGCCCAGATTGTCACCCCGTACGACGCCGAGATTGCGGCCCGTATCGATTACACCGCTCCGCTGGATTCCATCGACCTGGCACCGGACGGGTACACCGAAGTTTCCGAGTCGCTGATCGCCGACTACATCGGGGCCGTGGACCGCCTCATGCATGCTGAAGGCTATCCGGAGCGGGACCTGGACATCGTTCTCACGCCAATGCACGGCGTCGGCGGCGAAACCATGACCTCGGTCCTGCGCGGGGCCGGCTTCACCTCGGTGACCCTGGTTCCGGAGCAGGCCAAACCGGACCCGGACTTCCCCACCGTGGCTTTCCCCAACCCGGAAGAACCCGGCGCACTGGACCTTGCCCTGGCACTGGCGCGGACGCGCGATGCCGACCTGGTCCTGGCCAATGACCCGGATGCGGACCGCGCAGCGGCCGCCGCCAAGGATCCGTCCACCGGCGAGTGGCGGATGCTGCGCGGCGACGAGGTGGGCGCCCTGCTGGGCCGGCACATCGCACGCCGGATCGCAGCCGGACGGTGGAAGGTCCGCGGCGAGAAGTCCCGCTCCGGCGTGGTGTTTGCCAACTCGATCGTCTCTTCCCGCCTGCTGGCACGCATCGCCGAGAAGGCCGGGTTCGAGCATCAGGAAACGCTGACCGGATTCAAGTGGATCTCCCGGGTGCCGAAGCTGACCTACGGTTACGAAGAGGCGCTGGGGTACTGCGTGGCACCGGGCCTGGTCCGGGACAAGGACGGCATTTCCGCCGGGGTCCTCATTGCCGAACTTGCCGCCGCATTGAAGGCGGAGGGCCGCACCCTCTTTGATGAACTGGACGACCTGGCCCTGGCCCACGGCCTGCACCAGAGCGACCAGCTTTCCGTCCGGGTGGCGGACCTGGGACTGCTGTCCGAAATGATGCAGCGACTGCGTGAGCACCCGCCCGTATCCTTTGCCGGTTCGGAGGTGGATTCCGCCGTCGACCTGTCCCTGGGCGACGGCGCCCTGCCGCCCACGGACGGGCTGCGGTACATTACCCGGGACAACACCCGGGTCATCATCCGCCCCAGCGGAACCGAACCCAAGCTCAAGTGCTACCTCGAGGTGATTGAGCCGGTGGGTTCGGCGGAGGAACTTCCGGCCGCCCGCGCCAAGGCACGCGCCACGCTGGATGCCGTGCTGGCGGATGTGCGGAAGGCCCTGGGCATCTAACCAGGCGGGAGGCCGGCATGGGACGGCTCATCTACACGGGCATCACCTCGCTGGACGGCTACATCGCGGACGAGGCGGGATCCTTCGACTGGGCCATGCCCGACGAAGAGGTCCACGCCTTTGCCAACGACCTGGACCGCAACACGGGTACCTATCTGCTGGGGCGCCGGATGTACGAAGTCATGGCGTTCTGGGACACGGAGCCGGGGGCGGAGGAACCGCCGGTGATCCACGAATACGCGAGGATCTGGCAGGGAGCCGACAAGGTGGTCTATTCCCGTTCCCTTGCCGCTGTGGATGGACCGCGTGCCCGGCTGGAGCACCACTTCAACCCGGACGACGTGCGGGCGCTCGTGGAGGCGTCCGACGGCGACGTTTCAGTGGGCGGTGCCGACCTTGCCGGCCAGGCACTCAAGGCGGGACTGGTTGACGAGGTGCGGCAGGTGCTTTTTCCCGTGATCGTCGGGGGCGGCAAACGCTTTCTGCCGGACGGACTGCGGCTGGATTTGGAGCTGGTCGAGGAACAGCGCTTCGGCAACGGCGCGGTGTTCCTTCACTACCGGGTGCGCAGGTAGCGGCACCGGAAGCCGCAGGACCGGTTCAGGCCAGCAGCTCGGTGGCCAGCGGAAGCCGGCTGCCGCTGGCCAGAAGGGTAGCCACCTGCTCGGCCGTCAGCGGCCGGCTGAAGAAGTAGCCCTGCGCGCTGCTGCATCCCATCTCGCGCAGGAGGCGGGCCTGGTGCCGCGTTTCGATTCCTTCGAAGACTGCCTCCATCCCCGCGGCCTGGATCAGCCGGTGCACGGCGTCCACGAACTTCAGCTGGTCCTCGTCACGGCTGATGTCGGCGATGAGCGCCCGGTCCACCTTTACCGTCTCCACGGGCAGGCGGCGCAGATAGCTGATGGAGGAGTATCCGGTGCCGAAGTCGTCAATCTCGAGCCGCACGCCCAGCGCCTTAAGCGACTTCATGGAGTATGTCTCCACGTCGCCGCTGCCCACAAACGCGCTCTCCGTGATCTCCAAAACCAGGTCCCGGGGCGAGGCTCCCGCGGCGCGCAGCTGTGACCGCACATAGTCCACGAGGTCCATGCTCTGCAGCTCGGACGGGGAAACGTTGACCCTGAGGTGGAAGCCGTCCTGATCCTGTCCCGCCTTCCGCCAGGCGGCCAGCTGCTCCAGGGCAGTGCGCAGCACCCACCGCCCGATGCCCTGGATGGCACCGCATTCCTCGGCCAGCGGGATGAAGGCGTCGGGCATGATCAGCCCCTGCGTGGGATGCTGCCAGCGCAGCAGCACCTCCACGCCCTGCATCCTGCCGGTGACCAGGTCCACAACGGGCTGGTAGGCCAGGCGGAACTCGTTGCGGTCGACGGCGTTGCGCAGTTCAGACACCATGTCGCGGCGGAGTTGGCGGGCATAGAGCATCACCGGCTCGAAAGCACGCACCTGGCCCGGGCCTTCTTCCTTGGCCACATACATTGCGGTGTCCGCTCGAAGCAGCAGGTCAGCGGCGGACTGCCCGGCTTCGGCAATATGGATACCGATACTGGCCCGCGGCCACACATCGAGTTCTTCGATCTTGGTGCGCGTACCTAGGGCTTCTTGAATACGTTCTGCCGCTGTGCGCGCGGACATGCGGCTCACCCGCTGCAACAGGACGGCAAACTCGTCCCCGCCCAGCCGGGCGACAGTGCTCTGCGCGGGTACAGACCCTAGCAGCCGGTCAGCGACTTCCTGCAGAACTTTGTCCCCTGCATGGTGGCCAAAGCTGTCATTGATGTCCTTGAACCCGTCCAGGTCGATCATCAGGATCGCGGGGGCGGGGTCGCCACCGGTCCACTCCGCCAGGGCCCTCTCCGCCGACTGCACCAGTGCAGTCCGGTTGGCCACACCCGTGAGCGGGTCCGAAAGTGCCATGTGCTGCATTTGCGCGTGGGCGTCCCGCAGCTCCTGGGTCCGGTTTTCCACCCGCTGCTCGAAGTCCCGGTAAATGTCGTCGAGCTCGGCAGCCAGGAGGTTGATGCCGGTACTGACCGCATCGACCTGGTCCCTTGCCGGGGAAATGGGGATCCGGGCGGACAGATCACCGGCGGCAATCCTGACAATGCCTTCGACAATCTGGTTAAGGCGGGTGTCCTCCCGGGAGAGCGGGCCGGGTTCCTGTATGGGCATCATGCCGCGTATCGCTTGAGCCAGAGCAGGGCATCTGCCTCCCGCGAGAAGTAGCGGGTGGGGCAGGGCTGAACCTCTCCCCCGAGCAGGAAGTTAGCAATGACCCGGTCCACAGGCGAGATTCCGAGGACAGCGACAGCGGACAGGGAACGGGCCGCACTGAAGATGTCGCGTGCACCACGGGTGATGGATTCGACCCCGGACAGAATCAGGAGCAACGGAAGCTTGTGGACTCCGGCCATAGCCTCGATGTTTTTGGCCGCCCAAAGCGCCATGGAACCGGTAACGACCTCCCCCGCAGGGAGGCGGAGCACCAGGTGCCCTTCTTCGGCCAGGTCAACGCGGACCGCTGCAGCATCCTTCGGAGCACGGGAGTCTGGCGCTTCTCCGCCGGACCGCCCGGGGCGGGCCTGCGGGTATTGTGCTGTCTCAACCTGTGACAGTCCCTCGTGTCTTGCCATGCTTCCCCCAAGTCGCCGCGCAGGACCTCATTGCAGCGGATGTGCTTCGCCGTGCCAACAACAACTGATTAGTGCCTGCCGCCGATGGTTCGGAGACTGTGCTTGTATTGTGCGCCTTCGATGCTTAAATATCGAGTTGGTATCCTCGTGTTTCTTACAATTTTCCTTTCAGCTAAAATCCAGGGTCGTCCAGGATGTTGTCGATCATCACCCTTACCTGCGACATGCGTTCCGTCGCCCCTGATTCTTCGAACAAACGGGAACTATCGCGCGCGCATTTCAGCGCCTCACTCGTTCGCCCGACTCGAAGCAAACATCCCGCGAGCAGCTGAAAGGCCTGCGCCTGTATAAAAGGGAAGACGCCTTTGGCCTCGTCTGCTACGGTTCGCAGCAAACGTTCCGCCGTCGCATGCTTACCGGTGGCATGCTCCCAATGTGCACGAGCAAGAACAATTTCCAACTTGTCGGCCACAGTGCCGTCCGCGACAGATATAGCGACCTCTGCCCGCTCCAAAGAGTCGAGTGTCTCGTTGTCTATAAGTCCCGCCTCCAGGCGCATATTCGTTGCAGCCTTGTTGAAGAGTGCCCAAAGGTTGACATCTCCCACAGCCACAAGTGATTCCGCAGCCTTACGGTGGTACTTCTGCCCTTCCTCAATCCGGCCCGACATAAAGCCGGCATTGCCGATGGACCAGTAGGCGATACCGCTGGCCCGGGAATCCATATCGCAGCTGATCAGGTCGTTCAGGACCAGCGCTTCCTTCCAAGCGGCTTCCACCTCGCCTTTTTCTGCCAGCGTGGAGATGAGAGAGTGCTGGAGCTTCAGTCTCAATTGCCCGGACTGATCCGGAACGGCATTTGAGGCGTATTCAGCAACGTTCACCGCCCGCTCACTTGCACCGTTGTCTTGGAGGGCGTGCGCCAAGAGTATCCGTGCCTGAGCTATCAGTTCCGGATATTCGGCGATCGCGGGATGTTCCACCAGATCCTCAAGAGTACGGATACAGTCATCGATTCGCCCCAGCGAATACTGCAAATGCGCCATGTTGTAGGAGCTCCTGCAGTAGCTCCAGTTATCCCCATCGGAAATGGCAGCATCCCGGGCAATGGATGTGTAACGAACAGCCTCGGCATAGTCGCGGTTGGCCTTCGCCTGTTGCGCCCTATATTCATTGACGACGACGACCGGATTTTGCTCCATCGCGGCTTGCCCTTTCAGGGTGAAGTTCAAGGTCTCATTCAATATTTGCTCAGCTTTCACCAAAGGATGCTGTATCGCATATGAATAGATTCCCAAGCATAGCTATACTTTTGAGCGTCCCGCCTTTTGAGTAACTTTTTCTACAAGGAGCCCCCATGAAAAAACTTGGTGCAGCAGCACTTCTGGCAGCTGTCCTCTTTGGTGCAGGCGCCGCAGCGCCGGCCGCCGCTGCGACTCCGACGGCAGCTCCCGGAAGCTCCATTGTCCAGCCGTTCGGTAACTGGCCGGACTACCACTAAACCAGCCCGCTGGTAAGGAGCCGGGTTCCACTAACATTGGAACCCGGCTTTTCTTTTGTCGATATCTACCGCTGGTCCGCGTGCCCGCCCCATTCCCGAGCGTCCCCGCGGCACCCCCCTGTGGCAAGATAGATTCCATGCCTACGCCCATTGCCTCTTATATCGATCACACGCTCCTGAAGCCGGAGGCCAGCCGTGAGGATATCCTCCGGGTCTGCGCCGAGGCCGCGGAATACCAGTTCAAGTCCGTCTGCGTGAACCCGCTCTGGGTGGGCACGGTCCGCAATGCCCTGAAGGGCAGCGGTGTGCTGACCTGCTCGGTGATCGGTTTCCCCCTGGGTGCCACCACTACCGAGGTCAAGGTCTTCGAGGCGCAGGGTGCACTGCAGGACGGCGCCGACGAAATCGACATGGTCATCGACATCGCCGCAGCCCGCCGCCTCGACCGCGCCGCCTTGGTCCGCGACATCGCCGCGGTGGCAGACGCCGTCCACGCCGGTGGCGGCATCCTGAAGGTCATCATCGAAACCTCCCTGCTCACAGACGAGCAGAAAGTACTGGCCTGTGAGGCCTCCGTGGACGCCGGCGCGGACTTCGTGAAGACCTCCACCGGCTTCAACGGCGGCGGAGCCACGGTTGAAGACGTAGCCCTGATGCGCCGCACCGTTGGTCCGGACCTCGGCGTGAAGGCCTCCGGCGGCGTCCGTTCGGCCGAAGATGCCCAGGCAATGATCGACGCCGGGGCCACGCGTATCGGGGCGAGCTCCGGAATCGCTATTGTTAATGGAAGCAAAGCCACGTCGGACTACTGACCCGCATAGCTACTGAACACTTTTTGAAACGGAGAACTCCATGGTTGGAACACGGTCAAAGCAGCCGACACACTCGGGTGAGGGCCACCTGGTCAGCAACATCGTCACCTTCGCGGTGATGTTCGCGATCTTCCTCGGCGCCCTTTACTCTCTGAACTGGCTGACCCTGGGCAACGTCTGGCCCATGGCCATCCTGCTGGTGGTCGCCTGCGGCATGTACTTCGTGGCCTTCAGCATCGGCCGTTCGGACACCACCACCGAGCTGGCCAAGGGATACTCCCACAACGAGTAGATCCGCCGGCAACACGAACCACCCGCTGATGCACCCGAGCCGCCCGGCCCGGGTGCATCGGTGTTTAAGACGGTTGCGCGCAGTGCCTTGCAGGACGCTGCAAGGATCACAAACTGCGAAAACCACCGGTAACATTCGGGTTCGCGGAGCGGAAACTAGGTAGCCCTCCGGGGCAGGCAGGTAGCGCTTACTCTTAGCGCGCGCGCCTGCCCCTCCCTAGATTCGCTGCATGACTACCACCATGACCCGTAGGGAATGGCGCCGGGACCGGGCCCGGCAGCAGCGCGTCAACTTCATCGGCTACTCGGTACTGGCCTCCTGCGTGGTGGCTGCCGCCGCGCTCTTGCTGGTGGCGCTGACGGGCTGATCCTCCGCTACTCCTTGAACACGGCGTCCAGGAGCTGCTTGGCCCACGCGAGAATCTCGGCATCCGCGAGATCCCGGCCGCCTATCCTGGCGGTCTTGGGCTTCGGCACCAGCACCGCGTTCAGGGCCGGCTTCACCTGGGCGCCCGGATACATCCGCTGCAACCGCATAACGCGTGATTCGGGCAGGTCGGCCGGTGCAAACTTGATGAAGTTCCCCTGCAGGGCAACGTCGGTGAGTCCTGCCTCGCGGGCGTCGACCCGGAACCGGGCAACATCTATCAGGTTCTTCACTTCCTGCGGCGGCTCGCCGTAACGGTCCACAAGTTCGGCCAGGACCTCGTCGATTGCCTCATTGGTCAGCGCACTGGCCAGCTTGCGGTAGGCCTCCAACCGGAGCCGCTCCCCCGGCACGTACTCGTGCGGCAGGTGCGCGTTGACCGGCAGTTCGATCTTCATTTCCGCGGCCTTCTGTTCGGCCTCGCCGCGGTAATCCGCCACGGCCTCACCCACCAGCCGGATGTACAGGTCGAAGCCGACGCCGGCAATATGGCCGGACTGCTCACCGCCCAGCAGGTTGCCGGCCCCGCGGATCTCCAGGTCCTTCATGGCCAGCTGCATGCCGGCGCCGAGCTCGTTGTGCGTGGCCACGGCCTTCAGCCGCTCCAGCGCCACTTCGCCCAGCGGTTTCTCCGAGGGGTAGAGGAAGTAGGCATAGGCCCGCTCCCGGCCGCGGCCCACCCGGCCGCGCAACTGGTGCAGCTGCGACAGGCCAAAGTGGTCAGCCCGGTCCACAATGAGGGTGTTGGCATTGGAGATATCCAGGCCGGTTTCGATGATGGTGGTGCACACCAGCACGTCGAAACGCTTTTCCCAGAAGTCCACAATGATCTGTTCAAGCTTCGACTCGCTCATCTGGCCGTGCGCGACGGCGATCCTCGCCTCGGGCACCAGCTCCTGCAGGTGCGAGGCGGTCCGCTCAATCGAGGACACCCGGTTGTGCACAAAGAACACCTGTCCCTCACGCATCAGCTCGCGGCGGATGGCGGCCGAGGCCTGCTTGTCCGTGTACGGACCCACATAGGTCAGCACCGGGTGCCGTTCCTCCGGCGGCGTGGCCAGCGTGGAGGTTTCCCTGATCCCGGTCAGGGACATTTCCAGGGTGCGCGGAATCGGGGTGGCGCTCATGGCCAGGACATCCACGTTGGTGCGCATCTTCTTCAGCGCTTCCTTGTGCTCAACGCCGAAACGCTGCTCCTCGTCCACGATCACCAGCCCCAGATCCTTGAACTGGACCTCGGCGGAGAGCAGGCGGTGGGTGCCGATGACCACATCCACGGACCCGTTCCTGACCCCCTCGATGGTGGTCTTGGCCTGCTTGGCCGTCTGGAAGCGGGAGAGGGATTCCACGCGGACGGGGAAACCGGAGAAACGTTCGGCGAACGTTTCCATGTGCTGCTGGGCCAGCAGCGTGGTGGGCACCAGCACCGCCACCTGCTTCCCGTCCTGCACGGCCTTGAAGGCCGCGCGCACCGCAATCTCGGTTTTTCCGTAGCCCACATCGCCCGAGACCAGGCGGTCCATGGGCACTTCGCGTTCCATGTCCGCCTTGACCTCGTTGATGGTGGTCAGCTGGTCCGGTGTCTCCACGTAGGGGAAAGCTTCCTCGAGCTCCCGCTGCCACGGCGTGTCCGGGCCGAAGGCATGCCCCTTGGAGGCCATCCGGGCCGAGTACAGCCGGATCAGCTCGCCGGCAATCTCCTTGACGGCCTTCCGCGCCCGGCTCTTCGTCTTCGCCCAGTCCGAACCGCCCATCTTGGACAGCACCGGCGTTTCTCCGCCCACGTACCGGGTGATCTGGTCCAGCTGGTCGGTGGGGACAAACAACCGGTCCCCCGGTGCCCCGCGCTTGGAGGAGGCATATTCCAGGACCAGGTACTCACGGACGGTCTTGTTGGCCCCGGCGCCGGTGGCCCGCTGGATCAGTTCAATGAACTTGCCGACGCCGTGCTGTTCGTGCACCACAAAGTCGCCCTCGTGCAGCTGCAGCGGGTCCACTGCATTGCGCCGCTTCGAGGGCATCTTGCGCATGTCCCGCGTGGAGTAGGCACTCGCCCGGCCCAGCAGGTCCGCTTCCGTGAGGAGCCCGGTCTTGAGGGTGTCAAAGACGTATCCCCGGCCGGCGCTGGCGGTGGTGATGGCGATGACGCCGGGCCGCGGCTCGTCGTCGACCGAATCCACCAGCGCGGCCGGAATGTCGTTCTCCCGGAACAGTTCCGCCAGGCGGGAGGCCGGACCCGGACCTTCGGTGACCACGACGACGCGCCAGGCGTCCCGGACCCGGCCGCCGATGAATTCCATCATCTCGGCCACGTCGCCCTGGTAGCCGCGCGGCTCCCGCGCGTTGATGGTCAGGGTGTCAATATCGAGGACGGTCTCGTCGTCGGGGTTGAAGGAGGTGATGGACCACCACGCGACGTCGTTGGCATGGGCCGCGCTGCGGGTGTCCGCCAGGGAACGGAAGCTGGCAGCGTCCAGGTCTGCGCTGAGCCCCGCCGACAGATCCACCGGCGCGGCACCGCCGTCGGACGCCGTGGCCCAGGCCGCGGCGAGGAATTCCTCGTTGGTGGCGGCCAGGTCGTGGGCCCTGGCCCGGACCTTTTCGGGTTCGATCACCACGGCGATGGAGCCGGCGGGCAGCTCGCCCATCAGGGGAACCATGGCATCCACCAGGACTGGCGCCAGGGATTCCATCCCTTCCACGGCAATGCCGCCGGCGATTTTCTCCAGCATGTCGGCCGCGGCGGGCATCTGGTCCTTGAGCTTGGCCGCCCGGCTCATGACCGAAGGGGTGATCAGGATTTCCCGGCAGGGCGGAGCATAGAGCTCGGTGGGGTGGGTAATGTGCTCGCCGGCGAGAGTCCGCTGGTCGGCGACGGCGAACCAGCGCATCGAATCCACTTCATCGCCGAAGAAATCGATGCGGATGGGGTGGTCCTCGGTGGGCGGGAAGACATCCAGGATGCCGCCGCGCACGGCGAACTCCCCGCGGTGGGAGACCATGTCGACCCGGGCGTACGCGGCATCGGACAGCGCCGCTACCACAGTGTCGAAGGGCTGTTCCTGTCCCACCTTCAGCGAGACGGGCTTCAATTCCCCCAGTCCGGCAACCAGCGGCTGGACGACGGCGCGCACCGGGGCAACCACAATCTGCACCGGGGTTGTTTCCGGATGGGCCAGCCGGCGGAGCACGGAGAGCCTGCGGCCCACGGTGTCCGAGCGCGGGGAGAGCCGTTCGTGCGGAAGGGTTTCCCAGCTCGGGAATTCCTCGATGCCGGCCAGCGGGAGGTAGCTGCGCAGTGCCGCCGCCAAATCCTCCGCTTCACGCCCGGTTGCGGTCACGGCCAGCACCACCGGGGGCACGCCGTCGCCCGCCCCTGCCGCGGCCAGACCGTCCACCACTTCCGCCAGCAGCGCTGCACGCATTCCCTGCGGCGCGCCGATCTGCAGGTCCTCGCTCCGCGTCGCGGGCGGCCGGGAGGAAAGGGTCCGCACCCGGGCGTAGGACGGGTCCTCGGCGAGGGCGGCACGCAGTCCGTTCAGGCTCATGGGGTGGTTTTCTCCTTCATGACGCAACGCAAATACCCGAAGTTCACAGACGGAACCCCGGGGTTTTCTTCCACCCTACCCGCTGCCGAACCGCTCGCGGTCCGCTCCCGCTGAGAGCGGAAAACGCATGGAACACGCATAAGGGCGGGAGGCTGCCGAAGCAGGCCTCCCGCCCTTGGTTGGTACGGTCAGAAGCTATTTGAGCAGCTGGTTCCCCCGGCAGCCGGCGTCCATTTGGCCACGTACCGTCCAGCGTCTCCGGTCCGGGCAGAGTGTCTGGATTTTGCCCCGGGTGACTGCCACGCTTGGAAGGCACGGCACCACAGCAGTTCTCCAGCAGCTTCCTTTCAGCGGCTGGCATACAGCCGCCGCCTTGATCCACGGAGGATAGCCCCATGGCACGCAAAGCCTCTTTCCGGGCCGCCTGGCTTTTGGTCTTCGCCCTGTTGCTTGCCGGATGCTCCGGAAACAACGACGACGGCGGGACCGCAACCACGGGAACCCCCTCCCAGACGGCCTCCAGCGATCCGGCCTGCGCCACGGTTTCCCCCAACAGCCCCGGAGAGGCGAGCTGCCAGGCGGCCGGGATCCCCGGAAGCACCGGCGGAAATGACCGCTGCAACCCTGCTGCGTCCGGTTCGGCCCCTGCCGGCCTCATCGAAGGGACGTTCGGTCCGTACTGCGACAACGCCATCGCCACCACGTACAACACGGACGCGATTCCCGATGAAGCTGCCGGCATCGTGACTGTGACGGAAACCAACGCGGACACCACGGTGCAGTTCTCCGCCCAGGGTTTTGCTGCGCAGCGCATGTACAGTGCACGGCTGCATGAAAACGCCTGCGGCGCCGCTCCGTCCGATGCCGGCGCGGAGGTCCGGAATTCCAGCCAGGGCACGGGCGGCAGCGGGCTGGCCGTGGACTTCACCACGGATTCCACCGGCAACGCCACGGCCACGGCGACTGTGCCCTGGATACTGCCGGACAACGGCACGGGAAACTCGCTGCTGATCTTCGATGAGGCTGCAAGCGGCGATGGCGCTGCCGCAGGCTGCATGACCCTGCGCCAATAGGACCGGGCCGCCGGCGGTTTCGGGGCACGCCGGCCTGCAGTTTAGGATGAGGGTTGGCCGGAGGCGGGCTGCAAGCCCGCGGATTTCATCCGGCGCCACACCCGATCTGGAGGACCCATGGCCCTGAACGCATCAACCATCCTGCCCTACGACGTCGCTACCGTCACGGAAACCTTCGCCGACGAAGGTTTCCTGCGCAGCATCAGCGAACACGTCGGCGGTTCCCTGGTGTCCGCCTCGGTTGAAGGAGACACTGCAGGCGCGTTCGTCCTGACCGCCGTGCGCACCATGCCGACGGACCGGCTGCCGGACATTGCCAAGAAGTTCGTGGGTGCAACGCTCACGGTGACCCAGAAGGAGCAGTGGGCCGCGCCCGCAGCGGACGGATCCCGGGAGGCCGACGTCGAACTGTCCGTTGGCGGTGTGCCCCTGAAGGTGACCGCTGTGCAGCGCCTGGTCACCGTGGCCGAGGGCACCCGGGTGGATGTGGACGGCAAGGTGGGCTCCTCGATCCCCTTCCTCGGGGACAAGATCGCCAAGGCTGCCGAGCCGATGATCGGCAAGGCGCTGACCATCCAGGCCGGCCAGGCCGGCAAGTGGATCGAAAGCCGCCAGGGCTGAGCCGCACGTGAGCCTTCCTACTCCCCTCGCCTTCGTCCTGATCGTTGCCGGCCTCTGGTCGCTTATCGTCCTGGCCCCGTTCCTGCGGAACGTCCTGAAGTCGCCCGCTTCCCGCGATGAAAACGGTGCACCTACCCGCTCCATGACGGTCGGCCTGATGAAGATCAGCTCCGCCATGGTCTTTAACCTGGCCACCGTAGTGGTCGGCATCCGGGCCCTGGCCGGATAAAGCCTCCGCAGCAAAGACTGTCAGTGCCCCGGCGGGCTGCCTGCCGGGGCACTGTGCTGCCCGCGGCCGTTCCGGCCTTCGGGGGACCGCCGGGAGCGGCCCCCGTCGGTCCCGTCACAGCTCGGCGATTGAGCGGGTAGACTAGTCAACGGTGCGCCGGGAAGTCTGGTCGGCAATATGTTTGCCGTACCCGAATCCGTTAGGAACATTTTTCATGGCCTCTGGTCCCCACTCACCCAAGCCCCATGGCGCCCGGACCGTATTGGGCAGGGGCAGCTACGGCGAAGCCCTGCGCATCGGTGAAATCCTCCGCAAGGAAACTGTGGGCGGCATCCTGCTGCTGGTCGCCACCGTCGCCGCGCTCATCTGGGCCAACTCTCCCGCGGCGGACACCTATTTTGCGCTCCGTGACTATTCCATCGGCTACGAACCGTGGCACCTGAAGCTGACCGTGGGCGCCTGGGCCGCGGACGGGCTGCTGGCTATCTTCTTTTTCCTGGTAGGTCTGGAACTCAAAAAGGAGTTCATTGCCGGGGATCTGCGTGACATCCGGCAGGCGATTGTGCCCATTGCGGCGGCTGTGGGCGGCGTCGTCGTGCCGGCCCTGATCTACGCGGCCGTGAACCTGATCGCCGGCTCCGACGGACTGCGCGGCTGGGCCATTCCGACCGCCACCGACATTGCCTTCGCCCTGGCCGTGCTGGCCGTCATCAGTTCCCACCTGCCCAGCGCCCTGCGGATCTTCCTGTTGACCCTGGCCGTGGTGGATGACCTGATCGCCATCGCGATCATCGCGTTCTTCTACTCGGACAACGTGCACCTGTCCTTCCTGCTCTGGATGCTGCTTCCCCTGGCCGTCTTTACGTTGCTGGTCCAGCGCCGGGCCCGGTTCTTCGGCACCCGCCCCTGGGCGGCCTGGGTGATCCTGCTGCCGCTGGGCATAGCCACGTGGGCCCTGATGCATGCCTCCGGAGTCCACGCAACGGTCGCCGGCGTACTGCTGGGCTTTGCCGTGCCGGTGCTCCGCCGGGGACCGGACCGTCAGAAGCTTCCCGCCAACCCGGAACTTCCCGGCCTCTCGGAGATCTTCGAGCACCGCTTCCGGCCTATTTCCACCGGTATTGCGGTGCCGATCTTCGCGTTCTTCTCTGCCGGCGTCGCCCTGGGCGGATGGAGCGGGCTCGCATCCGTAGTCACCGACCCCGTGGCCATCGGCATCATCCTGGGTCTCGTGGCCGGCAAGCCGATCGGCATCATGCTCACCACCTGGGTCATCACCGCCGGCACCCGGGCCAAGCTGGACCCGGACCTGCGCTGGGTGGACCTCATGGGCATCGGTATCCTCGGCGGCATCGGCTTCACCGTTTCGCTGCTGGTCAACGACCTGAGCTTCGACGTGGGATCGCTGCACAACGACGACGCCAAGGTAGGCATCCTGGTGGCCTCCGTCCTGGCCGCGCTCATCGCCTCAGCCCTGCTGACCGCCCGGAACCGCCGCTACCGGCTGATTGAGGCCGAGGAAAAGATCGACGCGGACAGGGACGGAATTCCCGATGTGTACGAGGGGCGCGAGGACTAGTACTTTCCGCAGGGGTAGTTGGCCCAGATGGACGTGTAGTAGTACATCTTCAGCTCCAACGGTGAGGACGCCGCCACTATTTCACCCGGATTGCTTTCCACCGGTTCCTTGCCTGCTATCGGCGTCCGGAGAACAGCGGTTTGCAGGGTGACCGTCAGTGGCCGCAAGTCGAGGGGCGACTGACCGAGCGCCGCTTGCAGGTTGTCAAGCCTGGCAGGCCGTACAGATGTCTGGGTACGGGGCACCGCGTAGGACTTACTCCGGCCCTCACGGGTGAAAGTCAGGAAATAGACCACGTCCCGATCGACGTCGGCCTCTGGTACGGCGGTCCAAAAGATCCGGTTCGGATCGGCATACCATTCGCACTTAAGGCCGGACGGCTGGCCCACGTTGATCGTGGGCGTCACGCTGATGGTGGCCGTTGTGGACACCTGCCAATAGGCGTAGGCGGCCGTCCCGCCGATCCCCAGGACAACGGTGAGGAAAAAGGCAACGGCGGCCGGCCGGAATCCCGGCAGCGCCCGCAACCGGCTGAACCGGCCGGAGGGAGCCTCAATCCGCTCCGTCGTATGCTCCGCAGTCCCCTGCTGCGTCTTCCTGCTCATTGGCTCCTGCTTCGTAGTCGCAAACCGGCCGCGGCAAAGAACGCCACCGACATCACTATCAGGAGCGTACCTGAGAGGGATCGGATAATCGGTTCAACGGTGCTCTGGAAACCTGCAGGGGCGGCCTCGATCAGGCGTCCGTCCTCCGCCGGCGTCACGTTGGTGTTGAAGTCCAGCGAGCTGCCCGGTATCTGGCCCGGCTGTGCAGCCGTTGCCGGGACACCCGCCATCGCGGCGGTACCCCGGCTATCTGCCGCAGCCCGGAACAGTGCCCTGTTCCCCGTATTCCCGTCGGTCGGTGCCGCATCGCTTCCGCGGCCGTTGCCGGGTCCGCCGAAACCGCTGGTACCGGCGTCGTTGTTTCCCGGGTTTCCGGGTCCGGGGTTCTGCGGTACGCCGCCGATCCATCCGTCCAGGGCCTGGCAGGCACCGGGACCAGCATCCGGGCCTTCCGCGGACTGCAGGTAGAACACCAGATCGAATCCGGCGCTTCGGTTACGGGCGGCGTTCGGCGCCTCGGTGGAAAGCGCAGCCGTAAGTTCCATGCGCACGGCTTGCCCCGGTGCCAGGCGCCAAGCCTGTGAGATGTCCGTGCAGCTGCCCGCTTCGGGAAGGACCCCGGAGCCAGCGGTGAAGCCGTCTGCGGATCCGCTGACGCTGAGGAGTCCGGCCAGCTCCGGGTCCGTGGACGTGCTGACCGCGCCGGCCGAAAGGTACGCGGCTTCCGAGCCGTCATTGCGGACCCAAACCGATCCGCCGGTTGCGCTTCCGGGGACTAGCCGCACGCCCTGGTTGAAGACCGGAGCCGTCAGGGTGGGTGCGAACGCGGCACCGTTGGAGCTGAAACTCAGGTAGCTGTCCGCCGCAAAGGCGGCAGGAATTCCGGCGAAGGTGATGGCCGCAGCGGCACTGCCCACCGCGCCGAGGGTGAGCCAGCGCCTTACCGGCGTGGTGCCGGGCATTAGACGGCTACGGGCTTCCGGAGGCTGTGGGAGTGGGCGCTGTCGTGGGTGCAGTGTTCGCACTCCTCCAGGACAGGGTCGCCCTCCATGCTGTGCGAGCCGAAGGTCCGTGTGCCGAAGATGTCGGCGACCTCTTCACGGGCACCAGCGCCGCCGTCGGTGGAATTGTCGCCGGGCTGGTCGGTGCCGGCCTCGCCCTGGGGGTTTTCGCCGTCACGGCGCTTCTTCGCCAGGGCGCCGCGGACCATGGTCACCACACCGTAGCCGAGCAGGGCAACCGCGCCCCACTGCATGGCTGCACCGCGGTCGGAGTTGCCCAGTGCGTTCGCGGCAAAACCGACAAACGGAACCGCGTAGAAGAGCTTGCCGCGGACCTGGACCTCGCGGACCGGGTTCTCATCGGCGACGTCGTTGTTGTCGCCCTTGGTGATGAACGTCGGTTCACCTTCCTGGGTGGCGCCCATGGAAATGATGCGGTGGGTGATGACTGCCGGGTCATTGGATTCGATCTGGTAGGTGATGATGTCCCCTACCTTCAACTCTTCGAAGGGCACGGGCTTCACCACCAGGAACGTGCCGGGGGCGTACTTGGGGGCCATGGAGCTGGTGAGCACACTGTAGGTCTGAGAGCCGGTTACCAGCGGAACAACCACCAGGACCAGGGCGATGAGTGCCGTGGCGCACAGGGCAATGTAGCTCAGGCCGGTTCCGATGATGCTCAACGGGCTGGCGGGCTTCTCTGCTGTCCTGCGGCCACTCGACATGGTTTTCCTATCCATCACTAAGCTGCCGGCGCAAGCTGCGCCACGCTGAGGTTTACGGGGATGCTGACCGGCTGGCCCAGGGAGGCTGCCGGGGTGTTGGCTCCAAGGCTGACCTTGAAGCAGATGGTCTGTGTGGTTCCGGTGGCAAGCACCGGGAGAACTGGTGCCCCCGCCCGGTACGGCAGGTCCGCCGAACAGACTGCGGGCCCCTGCACGACGGCGGTGGTCACCGTCAGGTTCCCGTTCAGGGTGTTGGCGGGCGTCGGAGCCGTTACAGCCGGCTGGAGAACCAGCGGCGATTCGGCAGTGACGTTCACCTTGTTGGTCACCCGGACGGATGAGTAAAGCGAGGTTCCGCGGCTGATAGACCCCAGGTCCAGCAGCAGCTGCGGAGTCTGTCCCATATTGACTTCGTTGATCTCAACATTGAAGTCCGCGGCCTGGATTGTGCCTGCGTTCTGCGGAGCAGAAGCATTCCAGAGTGCATAGCTTCCCTGGACGGTCATGAGCCCGAGTACCACGGCAGCCAGGACCAGGCCGGCTGCTTTCAGTACGTTCTTCACGGGTTCTTCCTCCAGGGGAAACGGGTTGTGCGCGGGGAGTTGGCGTCCGCGCACAACCCGAGTTGAAACAAGGGGAAATGCTTGGTGTTACTTGGTGACCGCGAGCTGCTTCAGGGTGTAGCCGACAGCGCTGAGATTCAACTTGGCGTTGGTGTCCGCCCGCTCGCTCGTGGCGGGGTTGAAGGTGAAGACGGCTGATGCGGTGTAGTCGCCGCTCTGCGTGAGGACCGCGTTCTGGATATCCACGCCGTCCGCGCCGGCAACCTTCACCTTCGGATACGCGCTATTGGTGAAGCTGTTCTGCGGCAGGCCGGTAATCGTGAACTGTGCCCTCATCTGGTTACCGGACAGCACAACCTTGACGGGCTGGGTGAAGGTGAGGACGTCACCGGGGACAACCGTGTAGGAGTTGATGTCGATCTCCTTGCCGGATGCGTTGGTCCAGGTTCCCGGGTCGGCCTGAACATCCAGGTCACCGGCGACGATCGTGCCGGCATTGGCGTTCTGGAAATCATTCCAGGTGGCGAGGGTTCCGCCGCCGCCCAGCAGCATTGCCGAGCCGATACCGATTGCCAGTGCACCCTTGGTCATCTTCTTCATGTTGTTCCCCTTGTTTGAAAGTCCCAGGCGTAGGAATGTTTTCCTGCCGATGCCCTAACTCTGGTTGCCCGCCCTCAAGAATCCAGCAGCGCTTGCCGCAGGGTTGGAGCAACATTGGGGCAAAGCTCAAGCGGCGCACAAGGTAGTCTCAACATCGACTCAAACCGGCGCAGAGGCACCGGGTTCCGGATGCCTTTCCCGTTTGAAGGGAACACACGATGCCCCGTCATCAAGCACCGCAGCACTACGAAGCACAGCCCCGGAACATGTGGGCGTTCCTCGTGCGCGCGGCAGCCGCCGTCGGCCTGGCGGTGTACCCGGTGCTGCTGGGAGCGGTGGTGTTGTGGCCCTCCCCCGTTGACCGGCCCGCCCGCGGATTTCTGGAGGCAACCCTCGCGGATCTGTACCGGCAGGGACTGCCGCTGTGGGTGGACTATGCCCTGCTCGAGTGGGGTGCGAACGTGGCACTGTTCCTCCCGCTCGGCCTCTTGACGGGGCTGCTGCTGCCGCGGCGCTGGGTATGGCTGGCCGTGCTGTGCGGCGTTGCGGTTTCCATTGGCGTGGAGACGGTGCAGGACGCTTTCCTGCCGCAGAGATATGCCACCGTAAACGATGTACTGGCTAATTCCCTGGGCTCCGCCATTGGCGCCTTATTGGCCTATATCTTCCACCCGCACCGCCGGCGAATACGTCCCTGAATCCAGGGAAACGGCCACGGCTGAAAGCTGCCTTTTATCCCGAAAGTAAAGGGACAAAACCGTGACCAAAATATTGCCACGATCTTGAGTGTTGCGGACACCAGTTCCTGAGGTTCGAATGAAACTGTAGGTCTTGGCCCGGAAACATCCGTGCCGGCACGGATCAAGGAACCACCACCTCGACGAGCCCCCACTCGAAGGATATTTTTTTGTACCTCACTGCACCGCCACGGAGCCTGGTCGAAGACCATGGCCGGTTCCCGGCTGCAACCGTTTCCACGACCGGGCCCGCCGCGCACCGGCCACAGGACGGTGGGTAATGCCGAACCAACGACGCCGCCTGATTGCGTTGGGCACCCTCATGGAGCTGAGCGAGCAAATGGGGGCGCGCACCTGCCTGCAGTACATCGGGAATTTCACCTCCATGTGGGACGGACGCTACGCGCGTCTGGTCCGGGCCGCGGACATCAGGGACATGGAGGCTGCCATGGACGTAATCCTCAGCATCAAGATTTCCAGCCACATGGCCGGCGCAGAGCGGCTCTCCGCTTTGGCCGCTGAGGCACAGGAAGCCGTAAGCGCCTACGATTTCCCGGCCCTGGGCACCTTGGTGGAAGAAATCGGCGGGTGCGGCGGCGACACCATGGCGTTCCTTACCGATTCCCTCGGCCTGATGCCCGCCCGGCAGGCGCAGCTGTAGGCCTGCCCTTCCCCCGCACAGCAAAACCCCCGGAAGGCCAGGCCATCCGGGGGTTTTGCTATGTCAGGTTTTGCCGGTCCAACGGGGAGTTGGAAACGGGGGTCAGGAAACCGGGGTCAGCCGGTACCCTACGCCGCGGACCGTTTCCAGCCAGCGCGGCGACTTGGAGTCATCGCCGAGCTTGCGGCGGAGATTGCCCACATGGACTTCAATGGTGCGCTCATCTGCGTCACTGATGAAGGAACCGGTGTCGTATTCCTCGCCCCGCAGCCGGCGCACCAGATCGGTCTTGGTCCGTACCAGGCGCCCGCCTTCCAGCAGGGCATGCAGGAGGTCAAACTCGGTACGCGTCAGCTCGACGGCCTGGCCGTTGATTTCAGTGGTGCGGGTTCCCGGGTCCAGGGTCAGTCCGTTGTGGGCGAAAGCGCCGGGGGCCACCGCAGTGTGAACCGCCGTCGCAACCGGCGCTGCGGGCGTCTGGTTCCTGCCGGCGTCCGCGGACGGCGCTGCCACCGCACCCGCTTCCGTTTCGGGCACCGACTCCCCGCGGGGGCGGCGGAGCATGGCCGAGATGCGTGCACGCAGCTCCCGGGGGCGGAAGGGCTTGGTGATGTAGTCGTCGGCACCGGCTTCAAGGCCCATGAGGGTGTCGAGTTCCTCGGCACGGGCCGTGAGCATCACAATGTAGGCGTCGCTGAACAGCCGGAGCTGCCGGATCACTTCGAAGCCGTCAATATCAGGCAGGCCAAGGTCCAGGGTCACGACCGTGGGATTGTGCAGGCGGACCATCTCTACGCCTTCGGAACCGTTGGGGGCGGTGAACACCTTAAATCCCGACTGCTGCAGAACTGCGTTGAGAAGATCGCGGATATCTGCGTCGTCTTCAATGATGACGGCTACGCGCTGTATTTCCATGCCTGTTTATTTTCCTGTCCTGCGAGACTTCTGATTGCCCGCTCCCCTTGCTCGGTATCTTACAGGAGCGCCCCTATAATCTGAGCTACCACTATAGGAATCCGGGGGGTTCCCCTTTTTTATGTCCAGTCTCGAAGGCCGCGTTGCCGCTCTGTTGGGTTTCAAAACACAGTTTTATGAACTCAATCTGCGGATGAGGTTGCTGGTGAGCCAGCTGCCTCTGGTGCTTTCGGTTGCCGTGGCACTGCCCATTGCGGCCGCGGTCAACCCTGCGCTGTTCGGCAGCACCGGCTTCCAGTCCGCACTGGTGCTCCTGGTTGTACTGACCGGCGCGTGTTTGGCCGTCCCCTGGGAAAGGTACCACCCACTGGCCTACTGGATGATTCCGATCCTGGATTTCGCCGTGGTGGGCGGTCTTTACCATGACGGCCGCCACTCGGTTACCGGCCTGAGCTTCCTGGCGGTTTTCCCGGTTTTCTGGATGGCCTGGTCCGGCGCGTCGGCGCGTCTGGCCTGGCTTATCAGCTATATCTGCACCACGGCCGTGTTGTGGGCTCCGCTGTTTACGGACGGCTCGCCGTCGGCCCGTGACCTGGTTGGTCCGATGCTCATTCCGTTCGTCATGATGGGCATCGCCATAGTGGTGTCCACCGTAGAGCGTGACACCAAGGCCCAACGCAGCCGCCTGACGGAGGCCGAGGGGCGGTTGCAGGGCAGCCTGCAGGAGACCCGCCTCCGCTCCCAGCTCCTGGACGGTGTCCTGGAGACGGTGGACGTGGGAGTGATGGCCCTGGACGCCCAGGGCAGGACCATTCTGATGAACAGCCGCCAGCGGGCCAACCACGCCCTCGCCGGACTGGATGGCGGCGCGGACCGCAACGAGCACGCCCTGATTTTCGACCTGGACCAGGTCACCCCGCTGACCCATGCCCAGCGTCCGTCCCAACGTGCCCTGCGCGAGGAATCCTTTTCGGATGTCATCGTGTGGGTGGGGACCGGGGAACGGCAGCGCGCCCTGGCCGTGTGTTCGCGGTCCCTGCGGGACAACGGCGAATTCGCCGGCTCGGTGCTGGCTTACAGCGACGTTACCGATATGGTCAACGCACTGAATGCCAAGGAAGACTTCGTATCGAGCGTCTCGCATGAACTCCGTACCCCGCTGACATCGATCATCGGCTATCTCGACCTCGTCCTCGAGGACCTGGAGCCGGAAGGGGTCCCCGCGCACATCAACAGTGCCCTGCAGGTGGCGCAGCGCAATGCAGAACGGCTGCTGCTGCTGGTGGCGGATCTGCTGACCACCGCGTCCGGGACCATGCACCTGCACCGCCGGGAGACCGACGTCGCCGAACTGGTTCGTTCCAGCCTGGACAGCGCGAGACGGCGGGCCGCCGCCCTCGACGTGACCCTGCACTGCGACTGCCAGCCGGACCTCGAAGCCGTAGCGGACCCGGACCGAATGTCCCAGGTCCTGGACAACCTGCTCTCGAATGCCATCAAATACTCGCCCGACGGCGGCACGGTCACCGTGCGCACCCGAAGGCAGGGCACGAACGTGGTCCTGGAAGTCGAGGACAGCGGCATCGGCATGAGCGAATCCGACCAGCGCGATGTGTTCACCAAGTTTTTCCGGACCGGGCAGGTCAAAAAGGCGGCCATCCCCGGGGTTGGCCTGGGATTGGTCATCACCAAGTCGATTGTGGAAGCCCACGGCGGCCGGATTTCCTTCACCTCCGAGCTGGGCGTGGGCACCACCTTCCGGGTGGAGATACCGGTGAACCTGACTGCGGTTGCGCCCTCCCCCATCGGCTAGGAACCCGGCACCGTCCCGTGCCGATCAGGCGCATTTCTACTTGTTTTCCCCCGTCCGATACTTGGTTTTCCCTCTGTGGTTGCGGCCGGAGGCCAGACGATAGGCTGGAGTGGAGTTCATCCGCCGGACTCTTGGGTGGACTTTATCCGCTGGAACCAAAGGGGAAACGTGCGTCTTTCAGTCATTGGCTGCGGCTATCTCGGGGCCGTACATGCCGCGTCCATGGCCAAGCTCGGCCATGAGGTCACCGGGATCGACGTCGACCAATCCAAAGTGGACGAACTCGCCGCCGGCAGGGCGCCGTTCTTTGAACCCGGCCTCCCCGAGCTGCTGGCCGAAGCGCAGGCGACCGGAAGGCTGACGTTCAGTACGGATATGGCGGACGCCGCCGGTGCGGACGTGCACTTTGTCTGCGTGGGCACTCCCCAGCGCAAAGGTGAGTATGCGGCGGATCTGCGGTTCGTGGATGCTGCCGTCGCGGGGCTCGCCCCGTACCTGAAACCCGGCAACGTCGTGGTGGGCAAGTCCACGGTTCCCGTGGGTACCGCGGCGCGGCTGGCGGACATGCTGGCGGATGATGCCCCGGACGCCGTCCTGCTCTGGAACCCCGAGTTCCTGCGCGAAGGGCACGCGGTCCAGGACACCCTGTCCCCTGACCGGTTTGTGTACGGGGTGCCGGCAGGACCGGCGGGCGAGGCTGCGGCCGCGGCCCTGGACGAGGTTTATGCCGTTCCGCTGGCCACCGGCACCGCGCGCATGCTGGTGGACTACGCCACGGCCGAGCTGGTGAAGACGGCGGCGAACTCGTTCCTGGCCACGAAAATCAGTTTCATCAACGCCATGGCAGAGGTATGCGAGGCCTCGGGCGCGGATGTGACGGCACTCGCTGACGCCATCGGCATGGATGAGCGGATCGGACGCAAATTCCTCAACGCAGGAGTGGGCTTCGGCGGCGGCTGCCTGCCCAAGGACATCCGCGCCTTTATGGCCCGGGCCGGGGAGCTGGGCGCGGACCAGGCCCTCACCTTCCTGCGGGAAGTGGACGCGATCAACATGCGGCGCCGGTCAAAAGTCGTGGAAATGACCCGGGACATCTGCGGCGGGTCCCTGCTGGGCAAACGCATCACCATCTTGGGCGCCGCGTTCAAGCCGGACAGCGACGACGTACGGGACTCGCCCGCGCTCAGCGCCGCCGCGCAGCTGCAACTGCAGGGTGCCACGGTCACGGTCACAGATCCGGAGGCACTGCAGAACGCGAAGGGCCGGTTCCCGGAGCTCAATTACGAACCGGTGGCGGAAAACGCCATCGGGAACGCCCATGCCCTGGTACTGCTGACCGAGTGGAAGCAGTACGTGGCCCTGGATCCGGTCACGATTGGGGCCCTGGTCACGGACAAAAACATCATTGACGGCCGCAACGTCCTGAATGCGGAGCAGTGGCGGTCCGCCGGGTGGAACTACAAGGGCATGGGACGCCCCTAGCTCTCCACCACCTGCTTCCACCAGGCGCCCAGGTTCTCCCGGAAGAGAGCCGCTGTGTACTGCTCCTCGTACGCCCGCCGCGCCAGTTTGCCCACGACGCGGGCGGTGGGTCGGTCCAGGCGGCGCAGCACGGCGGAGAGCGCGGCAAGATCGCCCGGGGCGTACAGCCACCCCGTGACACCCTGCGTGACCACGTCCGCCAGTCCCCCGGCGTTGCTACCCACCACCGGCCTGCCGCGGGCAAAGGCCTCAATCGCCACCAGGCCAAACGGTTCCGGGGCCGTGGACGGCACCACCATCACATCGGCGGCGTCCACATACTCGGTAATCTCTGGCACTTCCCCCACGATGGTTACGGACTCCGGGTGCCGCAGCGCGGCAACCAAACCGGCCACATCGACCCCGGTTCCCGTGTCCGGAGGGCCGCCCAGAATAGTCAGGATTCCCGGCGGGTCACCTGAATCCCAGGCACGGAGCAGGAACTCATGGCCTTTCCAGGCATTCCATCTCCCGGCCATCAGGAACCGCAGCGGTTCTTCCTCCGACCCGGCCGGCGGCTGGACCTCCGCCACACGGCCGGGCGTTCTGCCGGGTTCCGCTTCTGCCGTCCCCCCGGCTGCGGGCCGGCCAACGGCGGCCCCGGCCGGCCGGGGTTCCCGGTCTTCGACGCCGTTGACGATGACCTGCGCCCGGTCCACGATCGCCGGGGGCAATGACGCCGCGGATGCTCGGGAGATGGCGATCCAATCCGTGGCGAACCGGGACATCGCGCGCAGCAGTGCCGCCTCCGGGCCGGACCAGATTTCCTGGACGTGCAACACCACCCGCGGGACGCCCAGCATTCTGGCTGCCGGTGCCAACAGCAGGACGGCACTGGTGGAGCAGTACAGCACCTGCGGACGCAGCCGGATCAATGCGGGCAGGACGGATACCAGCTGGGCGGCGAGTGCCAGCACGCCGCGCGCCGAGACCAGCCGCCGACGCAGGATCGGCAGTGACCGCTGCGAGTGGCGGATCCCCAGCCGCTGGAGTTCCCGGGCGAGGCGCCCTTGCTCCGGCCCGTGAGCGCCTGAGGCGGGCTCCGGGGCGGGCGGCAACCACACGATGACGTCCTGGGTGCGGTCCGGCGGCACCGCCTGCACCACCTGAAGCAGCACCCGGTCCGCCCCGTACATCTCATTGGAGGAATGCACGCACAGGATCCCGGTGCGTGCCCGGGTGTTCCTGCCTGTTTTCCTGCTTGGGTTTGCTGGGGTTTTCCTGCCTGGGGTTTCCCTGTCCGGGCGCATACGTGTCTCCAGGATGTTGTGACGTACCCCCGAGGCTACGAAGAAGCCCCCCGGCGTCGGAACACTCGCTTACTACCTACGGGAAAGGGGCGGCATAGTTACCCGCGGCTACCTGTTTCGCGCCCGCCCGCATATGCGGTCCCGCCGGCGCGAACCGCCTGTTAGCATCCAGCGCTGAGCCGTCCGCTCCGCCGCTTTGCCTAGCCAGAGGGACACTCATGCCCGATCCGCAGCTCCCCGCTTCCGAAACCCAGCCGCCGCACCGGGCGCCGGCGCCGACCCCGCCGGGCCCTGCCCTGCCGTCACCGGGAATCCGGCTCCCGACCGCGTTCGGGCTTGCAGCCACAGTGGTGGCCCTGCTCTGGTCCTGGCAGCCGTCCCTGTGGACCGACGAGGCGGTCACCATCTCCGCGGCCTCGCGGAGCTGGTCTTCACTGGCGGCGATGCTCGGAGAGGTGGATGCCGTCCACGGCGCCTACTACGCACTCATGCACCTGTGGTGCGCCGTCTTCGGATACTCGGAACTGGCGCTTCGCCTGCCCAGTGCCCTGGCCGTGGGCCTCTCGACGGCGGGACTGTATGTCCTCTCGCACCGTCTGGCGGGCCCCCGGACGGCGGTCGCTGCGGCAGCAGTCTTCGCCATCCTCCCGCGGACTACGTGGATGGGCATGGAAGGCCGCTCGTTTGCCCTTGGTACCGCCCTGACCGTTGGGCTCTGCTGGGTCCTGCTGGCAGGGGCGGACAGCGGACGCCGGCGCTACTTTGTCCTATATGCCCTGCTCGCAGCGCTCGGCATCGCCGTGAACATCTACGTTCTGTTGGTGGTGGCCGCCCACGGCGTGTTTGTATGCCTGCTCCCCCGGGCCCGCCGAATCCTGCTGCCGTGGTTGGCGGCCGCATTGGCCGGCGTGCTGGCGGGCACCCCGGTGCTGCTGGCAGCCGTCCGCCAGTCCGGCCAGTTGGGAACTCCGGACCTCTCCGTTGGACAGCTGGCCCGCAACATCCTGGTGAACCAGTGGTTCCTCGGGGAAACCCCCACCAATCCGGCCGTGCCGGGGTCCGGCAGCGGACTTTGGCAGGCTGCTGCCGTGCTTCTGGCAGGTACGGCCTGGCTGCTGGCAGCGTTCGCTGTCCGAAGGGCCCCACGGGCCGTGCCGGCCTTGGCGCTCCCGCTGCTGCTGGTCCCGACCGCGGTCCTTGTCCTGATTTCCCTGGCGGCCGCTCCCGTCTACAACCCGCGCTATCTCACCCTTACGGCTCCTGCCATGGCCCTGCTGATAGGTGCAGGGCTCGCAAAGCTGCGGCCGGGGCATGCTGCCATGGCCGGTGCCCTGCTGTGTGTGCTCATCCTGCCCATCTACGCCTCCCAGCGCACCGCCGAGGCCAAGAACTCCTCCGACTGGGCGCAGGTAGCGGACTATGTCCAATCACATACCGAGCCGGGAAATGCCGTGTACTTCGGACCGCGACGCGTTCCGGAGGGGCCGCTTGTACAGCAGACGCAGCGGCGCATCAGCACCGCTTACCCGCAGGCGTTTGACGGTCTGCTGGACGTGACGCTGCTGGCCAGCGGCCAGGACGACGGCAGCCTGGATGGCTCGTCACTGCCATTGCAGGACAGCGCCGGCCGGCTGGCCGGCGTTGAGCGGGTGGTGGCCGTGCGGCGGGCCGACTATCCCCGGGAACTGACAGAGCTGGAAGACCGGTGGTTCGCTGCGCGGGGATTCACGGCCGTGGACCAGTGGGCCGGCACCACCAATAGAGTGACGGTCTTCGCCCGTGATGGAGCGGTCCCCAACGGTGGCTGACGGCATAAGCGCTGACCAGCCGTCGGCCGGCGGCGGGACTCAGGCGGCGGCGAGCAGGGCTTCCTCCAGCGCCACCCAGGCCAGCATCGCGCACTTCACCCGCGCGGGGTAACGGGACACTCCCGCGAAGGCGGCAGCGTCACCGAGGACCTCTTCGTCCGGTTCCATGGTTCCGCGGGACCGCATCAACTCGCGGAAGTCCTCCACCAGGGCGAGGGCTTCCTCACGCGGCAGGCCTGCCATCATGTCCGTGAGCACCGATGCGGAGGCCATCGAGATGGAGCAGCCCTGGCCTTCCCAACTGATCCCGTCCAGCCGGGGGCCGGCCATCACGGCACGGAGGGTGATCTCATCGCCGCAGGTCGGGTTCAGTTGGTGCGACTCGCCGGACCGGGCGCCGGCGGGCACCTCGGCCAGCCCGTCGCCGTGCCGGTCCTTGGCATGCTGCAGGATGATCTGCTGGTAAAGCTGCTGCAGGTCTGAACTCATTTACTCACTCCAAAAAACGGGCGGACGCCGGCAACGGCGGCGAGGAAGGCATCGACGTCGTCCGTCGTGTTGTAAAGGTAGGTGCTGGCGCGCGTAGTGGATACCAGTCCCAGCCGGCGGTGCAGAGGCTGGGCACAGTGGTGTCCTACCCGGACCGCGATGCCCTGATCGTCAAGGAACTGGCCGACGTCGTGGGAATGGACGCCGTCAACGTCGAAAGCGGCCAGGCCGATGCGTTCCACTCCGGCTTTGGGCCCCAGCACCCGGATGCCGTCAATCTGTTCCAGCCCCGCCACCAGGCGGCGGCCCAGTTCGGTTTCCCAGGCATGGATCCGCTCCATGCCTGTTTCCTGGAGGTAGTTCACGGCGGCCGCCAGCGCCATCGCCTGTGAAATGCGCTGGGTTCCGGCTTCAAAACGCTGCGGGGCGGGCAGATACTCTGCCTTCTCCATGGTCACGGTAGTGATCATGGATCCTCCGGTGAGGAATGTGGGCATGGCGTTCAGGAGTTCCGTCTTGCCGTATAGCACGCCGATCCCGGTGGGGCCCAGCATCTTGTGCCCCGAGAAGGCAGCGAAGTCCACGTCCAGCGCCTTCACGTCCACCGGAAGGTGCGGTACCGACTGGCAGGCGTCCAGGACCACCAGGGCCCCCTGCCCGCGGGCCATCCGGACCAGGGTGTCCACCGGATTGATGGTGCCCAGGACGTTGGAGGCGTGCGAAAAGGCGAGGATCCGGGTGCGAGGTCCGATGATTTTCCCGGCTTCCTCAAGGTTCAGCGCGCCGGTGTCGTCCACGGGGATATAGCGCAGGGCGGCACCGGTCCGGAATGCCAGTTCCTGCCAGGGAATCAGGTTCGCATGGTGTTCCATCTCCGTCACCACGATTTCATCGCCGGGACCCAGCGCAAACCGCTTCGCAGCGCTTCCGCCGCGGCCCAGCGACGCGTTGGAGAACGCATACGTCAGCAGGTTCAGTGCTTCCGTGGCATTCGAAGTCCAGACAATCTCATCGGTGCGGGCGTTGATGAAGCCGGCAACCGCTTTCCGTGCGTCCTCGTACACATCGGTGGCAGCAACAGCCAGCGTGTGCGCTCCGCGGTGGACGGCGGAGTTGCGCTGTTCGTAAAACTCCTGCTCCGCTTCGATGACGCTGAGCGGGTTCTGCGAGGTGGCACCGGAGTCCAGGTAGACCAGCGGGCGGCCGTTTACCTCTTGGTGAAGGATCGGGAAGTCATTGCGGATGCGCTCAACTTCGGCGTTATCCATGGGGCCTTCGGCATGGCGGAGGCTGACGGGAGTGGAAACCACGGGCACGGAAGACTCCTAGGAGGGAAAGGGGTGTGCCATTACGCAACACGAGTCTTCCCTAATCATTCCACGCAGAATCCGGGTGTGCACCTGAGCACGGCCTTAGTTCGCTGCCGGCTGGCTTTCGATGGAGCGGAATTCCACGGCCGGTGGGGCATCGTGGTTCCGGCACAGGAAGAAATAGCCGCCCCGGTACGTGTTGTCTTCGGAGGTCACAGTCCACTCCTTCCCCGGCCCCCCGTCAATGCGGGAGACGGACACACTCTCCGGCGTTACGCGGACCTCGTACCGCATCCACTCGCCGGAAACCGGCGGCGCGGTAGCAACGCGCCCCAGGTCGTAGCCGGAGATTTCACCGGCCTGCCGTCCGAAGAGTTCCAATGCGCCGTCGGTGCGCTGCACAAAGTGGTACCCGCCTGAGAGGGAGGGTTCCCGGACGCGGTAGGGGGCGTCGCTGTCCTGGCCGAAGGCGAGTCCGGCGTGTCCGGCCTCCTGCGGCAACCTGTCCGGCCACCGCATTTCAAAGGAAACGGTGTAGCCCTTTTCCCCGTCCAGTGGACACATCGAACCCATGCAGTAACTGGATTTCACGGGATGCTCCAGCCGGATCGATGCCGTGGCCGGCTGGATGACGGGTTGGTGGGTCCAGGCCAGGGCGTAGGGCAGGTCACCCGGCGCACGTACGCCGCCGGCAAAGGAGTCCGCGTCAGCTGAAGGGGCGTCGCTGGTGACATAGGGGATGTTGGCACAAATGATGCCGCGTACCCCCAGGCGCACCATGCGGTCCCGCTCGGAACGCGTGTGGATGTCCCAGGCGACCACCGGCTTGCCGTACTCCACCGCTGCCTTGAAGGCATCGTCGGATGCCGTCCAGTGCAGGCCCACCAGATCGAACTCGTCGGCCAGCTGCGCCGTCAGGGCATCGGTTTCGTCTTCCGCAAAATACCCCCAGGTGAGGTAGCCGCGGTCCTTGACCGCTGCGTGCTGCCTGGCCGTACCGGACTGTTTCCAGATGAAGTGCCGGGCCGGCTCGGGGTAGCCGTCCATGATGCCCAGCAGATCGTCCGGGTCCCCGGAGGCTTTGTCCTCCAGGAAAATCACGCATGATGCGGCGTATTGGTCCAGCACGTCGGTGAGCCGGGGCAGGGGGGCGCCGGCACTGTTTGGCCCCAGCCAGGGTTTGGCGTTGTTGGACAGCTCCAGCAGTTCGTCATAAGTACTGCGGGCGATCTCCTTATCCACCCCGGTCATCCGCAGCGTGTTGGGGTCATGGTGGCACACAAAAACGTTGTCCGAGGTGCGGTGCACGGAGATCTCCAGGGCGGGCGCGCCTGCCTCGACCGCGCGGCGGTATGCTTCGGCAGTGTGCTCGGTCCAGTTGTCCTGGGACCCCCGGTGGGCGGCATAAAACGGCTCCCTGGTCAACAGGTCTTCCACAGTTGCAATGCTGTTCGCCGCGGGTGGCGTCACGCGCGCACCGGGAGCGCACCCCGTAGCGAGCAGGCCGGCACCCGCACCGGCAAGGAACAGGACGTTCCGGCGTGACAACCCCGATCCGGATGCGGCCGGCGGCGGCGCCGCATGCCGCCGGCGGGTCATTCCGGACCTGCCGCCGGGACGGCCGTGGCCCCGGAGGCGGCTGCCACGCGGTTCCCCGCTTCATCCCGGCCTGCTGGGCTCTCCCCGGCGGTACGCAATGCCCCCGTGGTGCGGTGCCACCCTCCATGCCGCTCCGGCCGGGCGGGGATACGGGATCTTTCTCCCTCGGCAACGATCAGGGCGACCACGGTCCACAGCAGGATTGCCGCCGCGGAACGGGTCGCCAAGCCGCTGTAGGTCTGCGGGATGGCGATAGCCAGCAGTCCCGCCACCGCCAATCCCCCGGGAAGCGTGCGCCGGAAGTTCTTCAGCACCAGGACGGTCAGCAACCCGAAGTAGAGGAGGCTGAAGAACAGGCCGAGGTCCACCCCGTACATCAGGAAGGAGTTTTCCAGGCTGGTGCCGAGCCCGCCCTGATCGGCCACCCGGTAGCTGCCGCTGACGCCCTGGCCTTCAAAGAGGTACTCGGGCCACCGCTTCAGCACGGTCAGGACCGCTGAGGTACGGGCGGCAGCTGAACCGTTGTCATCTTCCAGCCGGTTGAGCAATCCTTCGGCCAATGGCCCGGAGAGGGCCCAGACCACCAGGGCGGCGAGGACTCCCAGCAGGCCGACCCGTGCAGCTGCCGGCTTGCGGGTGGCGACCGCTACGTAAAGGATCACGGCTGCCAGGACGATTAGCCCCACCCGGGACTGGCTGACCAGGACACCCGCACCGAAAAGTGCCAGCAGGGCAACCTGCAGCCAGAGCCGCCGCAGCCTTACCGTGAGCGGCGCCACCACGCAGGCGGCCAGGGACAGGGTAAGCGGCTGGTCCAGCAGTCCCATCCACCGCGGCCCTTCCGGGTTGAACCAGTACCTGGTCCGGAAGCCGGCTTCGTAAAACAGGACACTGCCGGTCAGCCACTGTGCCACCGCCACCAGGCAGACCAATGCGCCCAGCGCCAGCAGCCCGTTGCGCAGCCAGGGCACAACGCGTTCATCGCGGGCCGCGCTGCCGACCACGAACAGGAAAAACAGGGCCGGCGCCAGGATCTGGTCCACGAGGAGGACCCCGCCCTCCCCCTGGCCGTTGACCGCTGTGCTGAGGATGGCCGAGGCAAGCACGGCCGCCATGACAACAACGGCGTAGATATGCCGGGCCGCGGCCTCGGCCAGCACCGAGGGTTCGAAGGCCATTTGGAAGACCAGGATCATAAAGATCAGCCAGGTGGCCGCGTGCAGGGACAACCATCCGTCACTCTGTCCGGTGAGCAGGTAACTGCCGGCTGCCGGCACCGTGAACCACAGGGCGACGACGGCGAGCGCTGCCGCGGCCGGATGCCTCCGCAGCGCCAGGGCGGCAACAGCACAGGCAAGGATCCAGAGAAGGAGATGCATTTAGCCAACCGCCTCCCCTGGATTCGCGGCCGGACCCGCCGGTGAGGGGCCGCTAGCGTGCAACATCTGCCGGTTCTTCGCGGGTAGCCGGCCGCGGTGCCGCGGTATGCTGCCCGCCGCGGGAGCGGGCCACCACCAGAAGCACCCCGGCAAACAGCCCCAGGAGGCCCCCGATGGCCAGGTTGAGCGCAGGACGCGGCCGGACGGGCTCTTCGGATGTGGAGGGTCCGGAGACCACATTGAGCACTGTTTCCGCGGAGGTCCCGCTCTCCAGGTCGCTGACCATCTTGCCGAAGCTGCCGGCAATCTGGGTGGCTATCTCATCGGTCGTTTCGCGCTCCGGGTCGCGGACATTCACCGTCAGGGTCAGCGTTTCAGGATCGCCCACGCCCGTGATGCTTTCCTTCACGACGTCCTCATCCAGGTCCACGCTGCTGGCACTGACTATGCGGTCGATGAACTGTTCGCTGGTCAGCAGCGCCGCATAGGCGGTGATCCGGCCGCGGACCAGTTCGTCCGCTTGGAGGGCGCTTTGCCTCTCGGTGCTGGGAGCCACCACGTAGAACGTAACCGTGCTTTGGTAGAGCGGCTGGACCAAGGCGGTTACCGCCATTCCACCGCCCAGCCCGAGGGCCAGGCACAGGAGCACAACCCACCAGCCCCGGACCAACGCACGTGCATAATCCACAAGTTTCATAGCGAGACCCAATCCCTCGACGAGTGAAATCCCGCAATTTGTACCACGCAAGCTGTACGTGTTTGGGGGCCGGTGATACTGCTCTTTTTCCGCCGATTACCTGCCATGGGAAACAGCAGCAACCACTCTGGACGTGCCCGGACCCGCGGCCTAGTGTTTCGAGCCTATGCAGGCAGATCGGTCTCAGCCTGGTCATCGTGCGGCCAGGGGCGCATCATTCACCGGATTCCACCGGGTTCAGCCGGCGAATCGCTGCAAGGGGGGCAATACAATGCATTTCGACTCCACGGGACCGGACGCATGAGGCGCAGCCGGCCGCCGCGCGTCCCGGCCGCAGCCGTAACACCCCTGGAAAAGGAACTGCCGGGGAACGCCTCCCGCCCCGGACGCAGCGGGGCCGGAGAGCAGCTGCCGGAAGACGGCACGGACATCGGTGCGAGATCCGCCAGCGGAGTCCGCTGGAGCTTGCTGGCGGTACTGGCCAAACAAGGGTTCCAGATGCTTTCGGCCGTGGTGCTGGCACGCCTGCTGGGGCCGGAAAGTTACGGCATTGTCAGCGTTGCCAGCCTGTTCATTGTCTTCACCACGCTCCTGCTGGATCAGGGATTGTCCTCCGCCCTCATCCAACGTCCCCGACTGACCCCCCGGGCTGCCGGCGCCACCTTCACCCTGAACCTTGTGCTGGCCGTCATCGTCGGGGCGGCAACATGGGTCTGCGCCCCGGCCATCGCCGGCTTCTTCCGCGTGGACGGATTAGCCGAACTGCTGCGTCTCATAGCCCTGGCCCTTCCGCTCAAGGCCCTGGGCATCACGCCGCGGGCGCTGCTCGCACGGGAGCTGAGGTTCCGCGGGATCGCTGCCGCCGACGTCGCGGCCGCCGTCCTGGGCGCCACGGCCGGGATTGCCGCCGCCGTCCTGGGCGCCGGGTACTTCGCCGTCCTCTATCAGACGGTGCTTACCGACCTGGTGATGGCTGCAGTGCTGCTGGCCTGCACCCGCGGGCCGGCACCCAACCTGCACCTGGGCGAGGTCCGGCCCCTGCTCGGCTTCAGCGCCGGCGTGTTTGCCACCAACGGGTTGGCCTACTTCTCCCGCAACATCGACAACATCCTGGTAGGGCGCGTGCTGGGGGTCGCTTCCCTGTCCCTGTACGCCATGGCCTACCGGGTACTGGTGGTGCCCGTGCAGTTGATCGGGCAGACCGTCAACCGGGTGATGTTTCCCGCTTTCGCACGCGCATCGGCTGATCCTGCGCAGGTGGCCGCCCAGTTACGGGCCGCGATGGCCCTGCTGGCCGCCTGCGTCATCCCGCTGATGGCCTTCGTTGCCTGCGCCGCACCCTCGCTGGTGCATCTGCTGCTCGGCGGCAGCTGGCTGGCCGCAGCCCCGCTGATGAGCATCCTGGCGATAGGAGGTGCGCGGGAGACCGTCTTTTACATCGCACCGTCGCTGATGAAAGGGCTCGGCAGGGCCGGGCTTAACCTGCGATACGAACTGCTGGCCACTGCCGCCCAGCTCAGCGGCATCATCATCGGCCTCCAGTTTGGCCTGTTGGGTGTCGCGGCCGGATATACCGCTGCGGGGTTTGCCCTCACTCCCGTGCTGATGTTCCTGCAGTCGCGGCTGACGGGGGTGGGAATGCTGGCGCAGATGCGGATCCTGTGGCCGCCGGTGCATGCCAGCTTGTGGGGCAGCGCAGCTTATCTCCTGTTGGGAAGGGTGCTCCCGGACCCCGGAACGGAACTCTTCCTGGGACTGGCCCTCTTCCTGTTCATTTCGGGGGCCGTGCTGGCCCTCTTCCACCGGCCAACCGTTCGCGCCCTGGTTCCTTTGCTTCAGCGCGTGCTGCGCCGCCGTGTCCCCGTCCCTACCCGAGGAGCATGAATATGTCCGCTGCCGCCGATCCGGAACAGAGCCTTCCAACTGTGCAGGCCCGGCTCGTTATCGCGGTCCTCACTTACAAGCGGCCCGATGATCTCGCCGTCGCCCTCCCCCGGCTGCTTGCCCAGGCCCGAAGCGCCCCGCTCCCGGCCCAGGTATTGGTGGTGGACAATGATCCCGACGCCGGTGCCCGCACCCCCGTCGAATCCCTGAAGGATCCCGCGCTCGTTTACACCCACGAGCCGCGCCCCGGTATCGCTGCCGCGCGCAACCGTGCACTGCGGCAGGCTTCCGCCGCAGCGGACCTGCTGGCCTTTATCGACGACGACGAGGTGCCCTCCGGGCGCTGGCTCCGGCAGTTGGTGGCGTTGCAGAAGGATACCGGTGCAGCCGCTGTGGTGGGCCCCGTCATCTCCGAGTACGAGGAGCAACCCGACGAGTGGGTCGCGGCCGGAGACTTCTTCCGGCGCCGCCGACTGCCCACCGGCTCGCGGCTGGACGTTGCGGCAACCAACAACCTGCTGTTGGATCTGCACCAGGTCCGGTCGCTGGGACTGGAATTCGACGAGCGATTCGGACTCAGCGGCGGATCGGACACTCTGTTCTCGCGGCAGCTCGTCCAGGCCGGCGGGATGATGGTTTGGTGTGACGAAGCGACCGTTGTTGACCGGGTGCCGATCTCCCGCCTGACCCGCAGGTGGGTGCTGCGGAGGGCCTTCCGCAGCGGCAACTGCCATTCGCGGGTACTCCTGGCCATTACGCCCACCCCTGCCGGCCGCATGGCAGTCCGTTTCCGTTTGCTGGCCCCCGGAGCAGTCCGCTCTGCCGGCGGAGCCGCCCGCTACGCGCTGGGCATGCTCCTGCGCTCGCAGCGCCACCAGGCCAGAGGGCTACGGACCGCGGCGCGGGGAGCCGGCATCCTCACCGGGGCTTTCGGGTACGTCTTCAGCGAATACAAGCGCAGCTAGACCCGGCAGCCCGGCCGCGACGCGGGAACAGACACAGGAAAGCGGGACCGGTTGTAGACCGGTCCCGCTTTCCGTGCACTTCAGCAGCGCTCACTACTGCTCCGTGACCCGCAGGTTGTCGAAGGCAACCGTAACGGGAACATTGGTGGTGCTCCCGGATACGTAGCCCGTCAGCGCAACGGTTCCGGCCTGCTGCAGCTGAGCAGAAGTGTCCGTCGCGGTGATGGTCCACGCCGAGGGTTCGGCGCTGCCCGCCGGCCAGACCTTGATTCCCAGCGCAGTGGATCCCGACCCTACGGCAGAGAAACGGACCGCCAACTGGCTCCCGGCGGCGTACGTGAGCCCGGGGACGGTCTTGGTCGCCACCTTAGTGGAGGTTCCCCCGGCCACCCGGACCAGGTCCACGGTTACGGCGCCTGCCGACGAAACCTTGACCACGCCCTGGTACTCGCCGGCCGTGCTCTTGCGTGCCGCGAGTGTCAGGAACGCCCCGCCGCCGTTGGGTACCTTGTCCAATGCAGTATCCACCCGGACAACGGAATCCCGCTGCGCCAGGTTGAGCTGTGCCGTCAGGCCGAGTCCGGCCTTGTTCAGGGACATTTTCCCGGCCCCGTCAACGGACCACAGGGCCGAGGACCCGGTGTGGCTCCAGGCTCCGCCGGTGGATGCGGTACCCCAGCCGCCGGTCCCGGTCCGTCCGAAGTCATCCGAGGCTCCGGTACCGGGCTGCGGCTGCGGTTCGGGAGCAGGACCTCCCCCGGGACCCCCTACCGGCACATTGACCCGGAGGATATCGCTCTTGACCGTGTTGCCCAGCGGATCCATGGCAACAATGCGGTAGCTGTGTTCACCGGCGGTCAGCCCGGTATCCGTGAAGCTGAGGTTGGGCCGGTTGTAGAACCGCGATGACTGCGTAGTGGTGAACACCGGAGTCGGGTTGCTGTCCCGGATCACCTGGTACGTCAGCGACTCGTTGTCCCGGTCCCAGTTCGCCTTCCACCCCACTTCAACCGTTCCGGCCGATTTGTAGGCCAGCGTGGGATTGAACTTGGCTCCGCTGACCCGCGGGCCGTCGGCATTCGGTGCCAGGTCCCGGACAGCGAACCGCACCAGTCCCTGCTGCGGCTTGTTGTTGACATTGCGGAATTCTCCGGCCATTGCCACATACTGTTCGTTTCCGGCCACTGCCCAAGGCCCCTGGCTCTGGCCGCTGGCCGTGCCGGTGTCCAGGTCGGGGAACCAGTTGAGCATGCTGGGAGCGGCAGTCCCGGGGAAGGACGGCCATCCCTGGGTATCCTTCGCCAAGACCCCCGTGGCTGCTTTGCTGACTGCCACGGCCCGGTGCTCCACCCGGGGGTTGACTTCCGGGAAACCGCCGAAGTTCCGGCAGTCATGATTGTGTCCGGCAATGTAGACCGCCGTGGAGGAAGCCCATATGCCGTAGGTATCACCGTGGCAGTCCTCCACCCACTGCAGGTTGCCGTCCCCCCACTTGCCGGAGAAGGAACCTTCCAGGTTGCCCGTTCCGTTGGAGGCCCGGTAGATGTACCCGGTGCCGTAGAAGTTCGTTCCGTCGGAAGACAGCGAGAGGATTGCCGCATTGTTTCCGGCGTTGCGGACGGTGTTGTTTACGCCGAGGGAGAGGTTGGCTCCGGTTACCGCGTCCACCCGTCCCAGGCCGAAGCCCGGCCGGTTCGAGCCGTTCAGCGTACTGAAGGCACCACCGATGACCACCTGGCGGCCGTCCGGGGACACCACCAGCGCGTTGACGCGGTTGTCGGTCTTGGGATTCCACGGCAGGAGGGCACCGTCACCGGCGCGGAACGCGGCCAGCCGCGACCGCGACACGGACCCGACGTTGGAGAAGATTCCACCCGCGTAAACCGTATCGCCGGCCGTGGCAAGGGCACGGACCGTCGCTCCTACCTTCGGATTGAAACTGGAGATCACGGAACCGTCGGCGGCATTAAGCGCCACGATCCGTGACCGCGCCTGGCCGTTGACAGAGGTGAATTCACCGCCCACGTAGATGCGGGAGCCGTCGGGCGAAGCGGCAATGGCCAGCGCCTGGCCGTTCAGGTTCGCCGAAAAGGGCAGCAGCTCGCCGGTGGAGAGCCGGTATGCCAGGACGTTGTTGCGGCTTACGGTCTGGCTTCCGGCCGCTGCCCCCGCGGGGCGGGCCTTGGTGAACTTGCCGGCCACGTAGACAGTGTCCCCCACCACCACCTGCTGCCATGCCACGCCGTCGAGCTGGGCGGTGGGCAGCGCGTCGGAGGAGACGGTGACCGGGGTCTTCGGATCGGCAGGATTCACCGGGGCGGTGTCTGCGGTGGCAGTGCCGGCCACGGCGGTGAGCGCAGAAACGGTCAAGGCACAGGCGGCCGCCAGTGCCCCCATCCGGCGCATTGCGTTGGGCAGACCGGATCCGTGGCGGGTCCGTCTGCGGAGGGAACCCGGACCCAGGTCCGGGTCTTTGTGTTCCGCGCGTCGATGCGCGGCGACTTTCCTGACTTTCATAGCGGTTTCCATCCGTTGTTGGGTGCATTGCACCCTGAACCAGAGTTAAGCCGGGCCGGTATCCGACCCGGGACAGCAGCCGGACCCCGGCCGCGCAGCATTGTTTTCCCCATTCGTGGAACCACAGTCATGGTTGATAGGCGCCCTCGATCATCCGTATGTCTTCCTGCGTGTACAGACCCCGGATCCATTCGTCATTGCGGCCCTGGGCCACGTTGACGGACAGCAAACCGGTGTCCTGGCTGCCCGGAATCACCGGGAAGTGTCGGGGCGCGGCGGCAACCTGGCGCACGGGAATGCCCGCTCGGAGGGCGACCCAATGCAGCCAGATGTCATCGGCGGTGGGACTGCGTTCCTCGAAGGACGGTCCTGCGGCGGCAATCCGGTCCAGCATGCCGGGCGGATACAGGACCCCGGAGACGCCCAAGGCCAGGCTGTCGCGCCGCTTCTGCGTGGTTTTGCTCGGAATCCAGGAACGGTACCCGGCAATGGTGCCCTCACTGACGGCCATCCGGTTCGCCCAGTGGCAGCTGACGACATCGGGAGCTTCGGCATAGGAGCTGAGCAGGCCGCGCAGCCAGTGCCGCGGATAGATAATGTCGTCGTCGGCCGTCACCAGCGGATCCGTGTGCCGCGGCACGGACGCAACGTACGGGTAGTACTTGGTATGCGGGCCGTAACCCCGGGTCAGGCACACTTCCAGCCCCCGCGCCTGCAACCGGGAGAGCTCCGGAGGTGGGGAAGAAACCACCGCGGGGTCCTCCACCCAGAGGATCAGCCGGCGCGGCCGGACTGATCCTCGGCCTATCGACTCGATGGCCAGGTGTACGGTTGCCAGTCGCGGGCCGTAACTGGTCAGGGATACCACCACCGGCGCGGTCCCCGTGACCGGCGAGGCGGAACGGACGTTCCGCGCCGCCAGGACCGGTGCTTCCACCCGTGCGCGAAGATGGCGCCCGGCACGCCGGGCGCTCCGGACCAGCCCCCGCGCCGCTGACGGCGCGGACACCCGCTGCGCTGTCCTGCGGACTTCGTTGACACCGTGCATGCTAGGGCACCTGTCCCTTGAAGGCAGCCACGGCCGCGTCAACGGAGAAGTTGACGAACACCGAAACATCGCTCCGGCTGTCGACCGGAATGAGGAATACAAACTTGCCGCTCACCGTCTCTCCGGGATTCACCACGGCGGGGAAGGGGACGGAGTCCGGTCCGCTGAGTTCGGAGCACGGCAGCCGATCGGCACCGGTCTCCACTGTTATCACGGCAGACGAGAGGTCTACCGGGTCCTTGCCGCCGTTGGCGATGCTGACGGTGAAGCGTACGGACGGGCCGGCAATTTCGCCGATACCCCGCGCTTCGCCGTCCACCGGTTCCGTGGCCGTCACCTGGATGTCCACGCCACCTGTGGCAGCGGACCCGCCGTCGATGGCGACAGGTTCGGCAACCGGAAGTTCCTGGGTTGCCTTGGCTGCTTCCTCGACAGCCGGCCCGGGCTGTTCCGACGGCGCCGGCGCCCCGTCGGCCGGCTCGGTTGCCGCCGGGCTCTGGGTCTGCGCGGGTGCCGCTTCAGTGGCGGCACCGGACGGGTCCGGGGCAGGCGTGGATGCGTCGGGGGAAGTTACCGCGACGGGGACTTCTTTGTTGTTGTCCCGAACGGCGTTGGCGGTAAGGAAACCGCCCACAACCACAGCCAGGGCGAGGGCCGCGGCCACCACCGTCCGGCTGCGGTTCCGGCGGGAGGGTTCTGCGTCCGAAGGGGAGGGTTCCGGCGGCACACCCGCGCCGCCACGCGTCGATCCGCTCATCGCCGTGCCTCCAGCCGGGACATGTCCCGGAACCATTTCGGGGCAGCCAGGGCCAGATGCGAGAAGTTGAGGACAAACACAGCGGTGTAGACGGGCACAAATACCTCCGGCAATGCAGTGAGAAGGAACAACAGGCACAGGAAGCCGTAATCAGTGGGAATGAGTATCAGCGATCGCCGCAGGCTTCCGGTGCGGACGGCAGCAGGTTGGCCCGTCCTCAGCGAATGCCCCGACTTCAACTGGTCGTTGAGGATCATGGCGAAGAAAGACACGTTGGCCACCACGGAGAATCCCAAGGGCACCAGCAGCCAGCCGGGACCGGGAAGGTCCGCCAGCCGGTACGCCCAGAGGGCAACCGCCAGATGCAGGCAGGACAGTTTGACGCTGTCCAGGAAGTGGTCCAGCCACTCTCCCGCCAGCGAGCCGCCCCCGCGCAGCCTCGCGAGCTGGCCGTCAGCGGAGTCGAAGGCATATCCGGCCGCCAAGCAGAGGCTGATGGCCGCCGCACTGAGCCAGGAAGGAGTGGTAAGGGCCAGCACCAGGATTCCGCTGAAGGTAAAGGCGGCGCTTACCGCGCTGACAGCGTTGGGCGTCATTCCCGCGAGGTGGCTCGCTGCAGCCAGATGGCGGCCGGCGCGCCGGTTGATCAGGAGCGAGTACGCCGGGGCTCCGGGGGCGGCCCTTTTTTGGGCTGCGGCCAAAGACCGCACCGTTTCGGCATACCCCGGAGACGGAGACCGGTGAGCCCCTTGCCGTGCCGGAACGGCGTCTTCATGCGTTTTCTGCGTCATGATGCCCCCGCTCCTGCCCGATGCCGCCGGGACACACGCGGACGTTCCGCTTTGCCTGCGGCAAGCCGTTGGACCAACTGCCCGTAGTCGCGCGCCACTTCGTCCCAGTCGTATCGGGCAGCTTCACGGGCGGACGCCCTGCCGCGTTCGGCCAGGGCGCCGGGCGATGCGTCGGCGTCGACCGCCAGCTTGGCCACGTCCTCAGCGGTTTCGAAGAACCGGCCTGCGGTGCGCAGGACCTCCCGGTTGAAGCCGACGTCAAACGCGTTTACTGCCGCTCCTGCGCCCATGGCCCTCAGCAGGGAGGGGTTGGTGCCGCCGACCGAGTGGCCGTGCCAATAAACCCGCGCGTTCGCATACAGCTGGTCCAGCAGTTCCTGGTCCCAGATCCCGCCGAGGAACCGCACCCTGTCATCGGCCATGTCCCGTATTGCGGCGGTGTATCGCTCGGCGTAGGGCGCGCTGCCCACCACTACCAGGGGCAGCGTGGAACCGCTCGCCACATATCCCTCGACAATCAGGTGGACATGGTTTTCCGGCTCCATCCGGGCCACCACCAGTTGGTAGTTGCCGGGGGCCAGATCCAGCTCAGCCAGCCGGTTGCTGCCGGTACCGCTGAGCGCCGGCGCACCGTACGCGATCAGCGTGCTCTGAGCATCGAACCGTTCCCGGTAGTAGTCCTGGATGCCCTGTGCATCGGCAATCAGGGCATCGGAGAAGCGGACTGCGAGCGCCTCTGCGACCCGGTAATAGCGTTTTCCTGCCGGCCCCCATTTGGCCCGCTTCCACTCAAGCCCGTCCACATGCGTGGCAACCGGAATGCCTGCTGCGCGCAACAGGGGCAGCCAGGGAGCATTGGCGGCGTTGAAGACGATGGCGGCATCGGGGCGGTGGCGCAGAAGGTGGAACGAGGAAAGCCCGGTATGGCTGAGTGTTTCGAGGGAGCGCTTCCGCAGGGCCGGAAAGTATACCAGGTCCATTCCGAGATACTCGGTTTCGGAGGTGTCGGTCTGTTGGTCGGTGCGGCAGTACACCGTTACCCGGTGCCCTTGGGCGGCCAGCCGCCGGCCCACCTGTTCGACACAGGTCTCGAACCCTCCATAGCGCGCCGGTACACCGCGGGTTCCCACCAGCGCCACGTTAAGGGAGGGCTGCTGCGTCCACCCCCGTTTCCCGGTCATATCCGGCTCCCGGCCGTTGCATCCAGAATCTCGAGGCTCCGGCGCAGCCTGGTGCTGGAGGTGTGGACCGTATAGGGGAAATAGACAACTTCCACGCCCACGGCGGCAAAGGATGCCTCCAGCGCCGTTCCCTCCGCTGTACCCTTCCAGTCGTCTCCCTTGAAGAAGATGTTGAATCGCAGCTGCTGCCAGGTGTCGAGTTTGTCCGGCAGGACCTCTTCAACGGCGCGGTCCACGCACTGGAGCCCCCGGACAATTTCGAGGCGCTCTGTCAAGGGAATGACCGGTGGCCGGCCTTTGCGTTCTTCGCAGAGTTCGTCCGACACCACCCCCGCAATCAGGTAGTCGCACTGCGAGCGGGCGTGCCGGAGGATGTTGAGGTGACCGATGTGGAACAAGTCAAAAGCGCCTGCGGCGTAGCCGATACGAATGGCCATGTTAGCCGCCTTCCCGATGTGGATGGAGTGGATAGACAGGATTGAGCACGTCATCAGTAGGACCCAAGGGGTTTGAACATCTGGACAACGGTGCGCCAGAGGATGATCAGGTCTCCGGTCAGGGACCAGTTCTCCACGTAGTACAGATCCAGGCGCACGCTGTCCCTCCAGCTGAGGTTGGAGCGGCCGTTGGTCTGCCACATCCCGGTAATCCCCGGCTTGATGTAAAGCCTGCGGTGCACCCGGTTGCGGTAGCCGTCCACTTCCCGCTGCAGCGGCGGGCGCGGACCCACCAGCGACATATCGCCGATCAGCACGTTCCAGAACTGCGGCAGTTCGTCGAGGGAATAGCGGCGCATCCAGGCTCCGGCCCGGGTGACGCGCGGGTCATTGCGGATCTTGAACATCAGGCCCGCTCCCTCGTTGCGGTCCAGGAGGCCAGCCAGGTCGTCTTCGGCGGTTTCGACCATGGAGCGGAACTTCAGCATCAGGAATTTCCTGCCGCCGCGCCCTACCCGCTCCTGGCGGAACAGTGCGGGTCCCGGGCTGTCCCGTTTGACGAGCACACCGAGTAGCACCATCAGCGGGAACAGCAGTATCAGTGCCGTTGCGGACAGGACAATGTCGAACAATCGCTTGAGTGCGTGCCGTGCACCGGAGTACTGGGGCAGTTCAACATGCATCAGCGGCAGCCCTTCCACCGGACGCGAATGGATCCGGGGACCGGCGACGCTTGTCAGTCCGGTGGTGAGGATCAGTTCAGTTGCCGATTCCTCCAGTTCCCACCCAAGCTCCTGCACATACTGGCTTCCGCCTTTGGTCGGGCCGGCAACGATCACGGCGTCGGCTCCCGCCTTGCTTACCGCCTGGACCACCGATTCCTCGTCGGAGACCACCGGCAGCGCCGTCCCGTCCACGGTGAAACACGTCCGGGGCTTCCCGCTCAGGGCTACGCCCACCACCTGATAGGCGGACTTCCCGTTGATCTGGTGGACTACGTAGCGCACGTCCCTGGGCCGCCCCAGGACTACGACCTTGGAGAGGTATCGTCCCTGGCGCCGCTGGCGGCCCAGCCATCTCCTCAAAACCCACCGGCTGCAGATAAGGCCGACTGCACCGATGGGAAACACCAGACCGAAATATCCGCGGGCCACTTCCGCCTGGAACACCACCGCGGCGAAGGCCAGGCTGCCCACGAGGGTTACGGTGGCATTGACCACCCGCTTGTATTCGTCGGTGCCCATGCCCGTGATGCGTGCATCCCGGCTGCGGTAGACATGCAGCGCCAGCATCCACGCCAGGCCTATCAGCAGTGACACTGCCAGATCGCGGAATGGTCCGATCTTCAGGACCGGTGTTCCTCCGGGGATCCTCCCCAGGTGTCCCAACAGGACCGATGCGGACACCACCAGTGCGTCCGAGGCCAGCAGGATCCGGCAGTAACGCCGGCTCCACGCGACCGCTGCGCTCCTGCGGTGGCCGTCCCTGCCGAACACGCCCTGCGTGGTGAAGCTGGGAAAGGTGAAGGTGGGTGCCTGGAGAACTTCGGTCCCGGATTCCTGTATCGCCGTCATCTTTATCCCCCAAGAACAACCCGCAAATAAGACCTTTTTGATTACTGGATCGGCCTCAGCCTAGGATCGGCGGATACGGCAGGCACGAGTACCCCATACCCGGCCCGGCACAGTTCGTTCCGTTCTTACGGCTCTCACTACTCACCTCGGGAGCCGAAACTCTTAGATGCCCTCAGCGGCGGGGAAACAGGAGAAACACCAGCCGCATCCGCCCCTCCAAGGCGCGCAAAAACCGCCGGAAGCAGCACGCACATCGGACGTGCTGCTTCCGGCGGCGACGGGTACCGGAAAGGAATGTCCTAGAGAAGCGACCCGCTGCGCGGCCCGGGTTCCAGTGCCCGGTAGGCAGACTCCAGATCGGCCCTGCGACTGATGCCCAGTTTTACGTAGATCCGGTAAACGTGGCCCTCCACGGTCCGCTGGGACAAGGTGAAGTGGGTGGCAATGTCCTTGCTGGTTGCCCCGGAGAGCAGCAGGTCCACAATCTCGTGCTCCCTCCGGGTAAGACGGACCAGATGCAGGGAAGGGCTCAGGTAGGAGACAGTGACTCCGGCCAGTTCCTCCCTGCGCCGCCGGAGCTGCTGGATCAGGGCCCGCTGGCGGCGAAGGTTCCCGTGGTTACCGTAGAAGCGGATGGCATGGCCGATGCTTTCAACCGCTACCAGGTATTTCTGGGCGCGGATGGCGTCTTCGGCTGCTGCGACCATCCGGTCCGGGTTTCCCGAGGCGACCGCCTCGGCATACGCATGCAGTGCCTCCGCTTCTCCCCCTTCGAAATCCGCGGTGAGCTCGGCGAGCCGCGGGACCTGGGCCAAGTCACCGACGGCGAGGCACAGCTCGAGGATGTCCTTTTCGGTGCTGCGCAGGCCCGCCTCGCGCGCCTGCGCAGCCAGCATGGCGAGGTGGCCCGAGGTAGGTCCCTCTGCTGACTGTGAAGCCTCGGCGGCTGCAACGTAGGCCTGGGCCGTCAGCCAGAGGTGCAGCGGCCCCCGGTATTGGCCGCCGCTGACCTCTGCCCCGAATCCAGTGGCCGGAGTGCCGTCCGCAACCACGGTGGCCGCGTAGTGGGCCAGCCCCAGGGCGTAGGGCAGCAGCAGCTCCGGATCCCTGTCGCGCAACGCTTCTACGGACGGACGCAGGCGGCGCAGTCCCTCGTGCAGCCTGCCGCGGTGGATTTCAAGTGCCGCTTCGAAAACCCCCAGGGTTCCCCCGAGGGCAGTCAGCAGGTGCTTCGGTCCGGCATGCATCCTGGCCAGCAGCTGGTCGAGCTGCGTAAAGCGGCCGGCATGGAGCAGCGCCTGGGCCTGCCGGACAAAAACGAATCCCGTATAGGACTGGAGCTTCCCCTCTGCGTAGTTCAACAGGGCTGCCGCGGCGAGTGCCTGGTCAAGGCCCGCACCCACTTCGCCACAGGCTGCCAGCACCTCCGCGTACAGACCGTGGGCCACCAGCATCCGCTCGGCGTCGGCGTCGTTCTCCGGACGCGAATGCCCGGCCGTGATTTCCGCCAGCCTGGTCCGGGCCTCCGTGAAGTGACCGTCCAGGATAAGTGCGGCTACCCGGAGCACTTCGGCCGCGGGCAGGACCGCGGCGGGCACGGCGGAATCGTTTTTCGCTGCGTCCAGCCACTTGTCCGCCAGCTCCGCGATTCCGGCACCCCGCCGGCCGGTATGCCGGAGCAGCATACCGCAGGTGAAGGCGGCCCGGCGCATGCTCTCCTGATCCCAGGCACCGGCCCTGTCCCCCCGGGTGCCCTGCACCAGGCCCTCCAGCCGCGCGCGTGCCGTGGCATAGCTGCCTTGCTGGGCGCAAGCAACCGCAAGTTCCACTTCGGCCGCGGTCTGGAGCGCCGGGGATGTCACCGCCGCGGCGAAACGCTGACCGCGCAGTGCATCGCCTGCACCGTTGGCTGTCCGGGCAGCCGCAAGCAGGTCCGTTGCTCCCGGGCGTTCGCCGCAATCGAGGGCCCACTCCGTCTGCCTGAGGCTCGGCGTCCGGTCCGGCTGCCCGGTGATCCGTCGGGCCTCCACTCGTGCCCTGATCTCCGCGCTGCGTGCCGCCGGCACCAGGCAGCGGATGATCTCCTCGTGCAGCGGTTGCACCAGGTGGGCTGATTCGGTGCGGTCCGGGAGGATTTCCACCAGGCCGTCAATCACCAGTGCCCGCACCGCCTCGTCATCCGCTACCGCCGAGACCACGGCGCGCGGCAGGCTTCCCGCCAGGGCCAGCGTCTCCAGCACGTTCCGTTCCGCCGGCGTGCGGGAGGCAAGCATGCCCTTGATGAGGTCCATCAGGGAGGTATCCACGCAGTCCGGCTCCTCCTTGAGGTACCAGGCACCATTGGCTTCCACCAGCCGGCCCTGCCGCTGCGCCCGGCTGAGCAGTTCCTTCACATACAGCGGGTTCCCTCCCGATGTGCGGCTGAGCAGGGTTGAAGAGGACTGCAGGAGCGGCCCGCCCAGCACGCTGGTACAGAATTCGTGGACCGCCGGACGGGACAGCGGGCCCAGGTCGATCCGGGCAAGCAGGCCGTCCCGGGCCAGGGACAGCAGCTCGTGGATGCGGGGAGCCCGGGCACGGGAAATCACCATCAGGCGGAGTTCCCCGGACATGGCCAGCTGTGTGAGCAGATGCGCGCTGGCTTCATCGATGTGCTGGGCATTGTCTACCACCAGCAGCGTCTGCATGCCGCGTGTTTCCGCCAGGCGCTGGAAGTGCGCACGCACTGTCCGCAGCACCGACAGCGGGGAGCCCATCTCCGCGGCGGTGGCGGAACCAAGGTAGGTGGACAGGATGCCGTACTGCATGCCGGAAAGCACCGGGCTGCCGCAGACGTAGTACGGCGCCATGATGGAGGCCAGCCGCTCAGCCGCCTGCTCGGCCAGGGAGGATTTACCGATGCCTTCCGCTCCGAGGATGACCACCCCGCGCAGCCCCGGGTCCAAGAGCCGGTTGGTCACTTCGGTGAGCTCACGTTCCCGCCCGAACAACTGCCTGTCCTGACCCCATAGCGTCATTTCTTTGCCCCTGACTGCTCAGCAATGGTCCGGGCCAGTTCCCTGCGGCTGCCTACATGGAGCTTCGAGTAGACCTGGTACAGGTGGCCTTCGACCGTCCGGACGGAGATTCCGAGTTCCTCGGCAATTTTCTTGTTGCTGGTACCGGCGGCCGCCTTCCGCGCGATTGAACGCTCCCGTGCGGTCAGCCCGCCCAGGAATTCGTCGGCGGCCTCCGCGGCCGGATCCGGTGCGGCCACCCTTCTGCTCCGGTGGATAAACCGGACGGTGGCCCGGTCCCCGGCGCCGGAAGCAATCCCGAGGGCATGCTCGGAAATCTCCCGGGCCAACAGCTCGTGGCCGGATCCTGCTGCGATTTCCGATGCCCGCAGGAGGAGCTGGGCATCAGCGTTGCCCAGTCCCTTCGCATAGCTTTCACACAGGGACGCGAAGTCGCCCTGCTGGTTCGCCGCCACCGAAAGCACATCGTCCAGGCTCTCCGCGTCACCCAGCCGCATGGCTGTGACGCGGGCCAGCAGCTCGTAGGCGTGGGCACCCCTCCGGTGGTCCTGGGCAGCCAGTGAGGAGAACCGGGCGCTGCCCGTTTCCGTTCCGAGTGCTGCCTCGGCCAGGGCCGCGAAGTGCCGGGCGCCCCGCCGGACGGACCAGGGCCCGCCGTCGGCCGATGACCGCTGCATCTGCAGGTAGTGGCGCGCCTGCTCGGCGCGGCCTTCCATCGCATGGCAATAGGCCGCAGCTGCCGCAGCCAGCGGAAGGAAGGCGGCAGGCCCCGTCACGGCCAGCTGGCTTACCGTTCCGGTCAGGGCTGTGAGCGCGGGACCGGGCCGCCCGGCGTACGCGTGCAGCAGTCCCTCCGCCAGCTCGGTGTAGATCCCTTCCATGCCGGAAGCGGCCGCCCGTGCCAGCAGGAGTTCGCAGGAGGGCAATGCACCGGTAAGCAGGTAGGTGTGCAGCAGCCTGCCGACAACCCGGGCACGGGTACCGGGACTGACCTCTGCTCCCGCCAGCATCCTTTCCACTTTCCCGGCCAAATCGACGGCGTCGTCCTGCCTGTTGGTCATCCCCCACGCTTCGCACAGCCACGCTGCCCGCTGGAGCTGGAATTCCGGGCCGCCCGACAGGTCCAGCTCCGCCAGGTACGCCATGTTTTCCTGGAACCGGCCGTGGGCCGAATGGCACTCCGCGCGGGCTTCGGCCAGCTCCCGCCTGAGTTCCGCCGTCACGGGCAGGTTGGCATCCAAGCCGGCCACTTCCTGTTCCACCTGGGCAAACAGATCCGTGTGCCGCATCCGTGGAGGTTCCGCGGGCGTGTCGGTGGAACGCGGGTCCCGGAGCCCCGTGGCCTCGATGCAGAGCACCCGGCATTCGGCGAGCAGGAGCCTTACCCGGTCCTCGGGCGAAGGCGCCGTGTCGCCGCCGCGGAACCGGGCGAGGACACCCAGCGCGGCACCGTATTCGCCCTGGGCAGTGCGGGCACGGGCCAGTTCGACGACGGCACCGGCGGACTCGCCGAACTGCGTTGCGGCTATCAGCACCCGGACCGCGGTCTCCGGATCACCCCCGGCAGTGGCCTGCCGGGCTGCGCGGACTGCCAGGTCGACGGCGGGCACTTCGCCAATTCCCTCGAGCCAACGCGCCAGCAGGACCGGGTCCAGGACGAAACCCTCGACGGTGTTCAGTGACGGCGCCAGCTGTTCAAACAGCAACCGTTGCCGGGCCGGGCTGAGTCCGGCACGGAGGGACCGGGCCAGTGCAGGATTCCGGATCAACACGTTGGGTACCGGGTTCAGGTCCAGACTGACCAACCGGCGTTCCTGCAGTTCGTCCAGTTCCGGGCTCGCCAGCTGCGCCAGGGCGGCCGGCAGCGGTAGCGAGCCGGCCATGGCGAGCATCTGCAGCAGCTGGTTCTGGCCGGCGCTGAGGTTGGTGAGGCCCGCTTGGACAGCTGCGGCGGCCCGCCCGCCCCGGATGTCCTCGCCCGGGGTGAGTATCCAGGTCCCGTTGTGCTGTTTCAGCCGCCCGGCGTCCTGGAAGTCCTGCAGGGCAAGCGACAGCAGCTGCGGATTTCCGCCGGCAAAACCGCACAGAGCCGCTGCCGCTGCCCGGGAAACGGCTCCGCCAAGTTCCGCGCCCAGATAGGAGGCGGTTTCGGGCACGGTCAGCGGGTCAAGGTCCACCCGGGAGAGGATGCCGTCGCGCCAGAGTCCCGTGAACTCCCCCGGGGCCGAGCTGAAATCACGGAAGGCCACCAGCATGTTGGCGCTGCGGTTCAGGACCATCTGGGTGAGGACCATGGCCGAGAAGTCATCCAGGTCTTCGGCGTTGTCCACCGCCAGCAGCACCGGCCGGCCTGCCGAACGTTCCTTCACCAGCTTGGTCAGGCCCCTGAGGATCATCACCGGATGGCTGGAAAGCTCCGGTTCCAGGTCCGAGAGGAGGAACGTCAGCGCCCCGAACGGTGTCCGGCCGGCGAATTCGGACCCCCGGACCTGCACAATGTATGTTTCGTCCTGCAGCTGGCGCAGGACGTGCTGCATAACGGCGGTCTTCCCGATACCGGTTTCGCCTACCAGTACGCACCCGGTGCCCGGGGCCGTTCCGGACAGGGCCTTCAGTATGTCTTCCAGGACGGGCGCCCTGCCGACGACGGCCGGCTGGGTCGGGGCGCTGGAACCTCCGTCCGGAGGCGAACCCGGGGCGGGCGCGGGAGCGGCAAGGCGGCTAAAGGACGGCTGATCATCGTGAGGCTGCACTTTGAGACCCGGTTTCTATCGATTCAGGTTCTGCTGTTCAACTCCGGTACCCGACCATTTGGAGCCGGTCACCGGCATCGCTGTTGCGCACCAGAGTAGGAACCGTTTTCCGGCGGTACACGAGTAGCGTCCCCTAGTCGAAGCACTTGGTTACTTGGAAATGTAACGGGAAAGGGGTGTCCGCCTACGTGATCGGCGGCCTGGAACCACCTGCCGGTGCGCAGAACCACCGTCGGGACGGGAGGGAGCTATGCTTCCGGGCGCGCGGCCTCAAGGCATTCACGCAGCTCGGCCCGTCCTGAAACCCGGAGCTTCGAGAAAATGCGGCCCAGGTGCCAGTCCACGGTGCGGGGAGACAAGTGCAGCCGAGCGGCCAGGTGCGAACTGCTCTCCCCTGCGGCGGCTCCCAATGCCAGGCCGCGTTCGAATTCGGAGAGGTCGGGCAGCCGGTCCGGGACCGAGTTCGCAGCAAGCAGCATCCGGAAACTCGCGTTCTCAACCCGGCGCGCAGCGCGCAGTGCGGTTCGGTCACCCTGGCGGCGGGCCAGGCGGACCGCGCGTCCGGCCGACTCATGGGCAAGCAGGTACTGGCCGAGGCTGTGCGCGGATTCCGCAGCGCGCAGCATCCGCGTCCTGTCGGCATCGGTCAGTCCGGCTGCGAGGTCCGTATACATGGCTGCGGCCGCGCCGGTGCAGCCGGCGGCCCCGTCCTCCAGCTTACCGGCGGCCCCGGGTACTCCGCGCAGTGCCAATGCTGCCAGCACCGTCAGGCGGAGTGCAGGTTCCACCTCACTTCCCGCCTGACTGCCGACGTCGCCTTCTGCCGGCACCCCGCGCGCGGAACACAGCAGTAGAAGGCATCTGGTGACCCCTTCTGCCGAGTCCTGTCCCCACCGGTCCGGCGCCCCACTGCCACCTGCCTGGGACGCGGACGGCCCCGGCACTGTTACCGGTGCCGCCAGGTATCCGCGCGCGGCCTCGGGGTCGCCAAGCAGGACGCAGGCATAGGCCGCGGCCGCGTGGGCCAGTGGGATCAGTTCCGCCGAACGGCTTTCCTCCAGCTGCGCGAGGGCACGTTGCAGGTACTCCAGCGCCCGGTCCGCGCGTCCGCCCAATACATGCACCAGGCCGGCGCACAAATCGTTGCCGCCGGGCAATTCCACCCCGTCCGCGCCTGCTTCCGTCCGGGCCAGCAAATGTCCCGCGAGCCGCAACTCCCCGCAGCGCAGGAACACGCAAAAGAGATCCGCGAACAGACCACGGTGCGGGCCGCTGCCTGTGGCCAGCAAGGCAAGGCCTGCCTGCGCCGCATCAGTGGCTTCGCCCCACCGGCCGTTGCGTGCCATGTCCCGGGCTTCCCTGGCAGCGGCCCGGGCCGCCGTCTCTTCCGGGGCGGGTCCTGTGCCGCCCGTTGCCTCACCGGCCGCCGCGGCACCGGCCAGCCGGGACCGGATCTCCTGTGCCCGGCCGTGCGGCACCAGCGCCGCGGCGGCTCCCGTCAGAACCGGATCCTTCAGGCGCAGGATTCCGGCGGTGCTTGGGTCCGCGGCTACCAGGAACATCTCTTCCAGCCGTTCCACAGCCGCAGCATCGGTCACCCGGAGGGCCACCTGCACAGGCAATCCGCCCGTGAGTGCCAGTGCGTCCACGGCGTACCGCTCCGCCGGGGAAAGGCCCCGGGTTTCTGTTTCCACCCGTTCCGACAGGGCCCCCGCATATGAAACCGCACCAGTCCACACCCACGTGCCGCGGCGCCGAACCACTGTCCCTGCCTCCATCTGTTCCTGGAAGAACAGTGTTGCCAGCATCGGGTTCCCGCCGGTGCGTTCCTGAACCTCCACTACGAGGCGGCTGGAGACCGGGCCGCCGCACAGCCCTTCCAACAGCGTGCGCGTCTCACCGGCCTGCAACGTCCCAAGGTCCTCGCGGTGGACCGTCCCTTCGGCCCACCAGCGGATAAACTCCTCCGGGCAGGCCGCAGGGTCCCGCACGGTAGCCAGCATCAGGGTATGGCCGGCACGGCAGAGCTGGAGGAGGACAGCGATGGTGGACACATCCAGGTCCTCGGCGTTCTCGATTGCCAGCACCAGCCGGCGGCCGGCTGCCTTTTCGTCCAGCACCCTCCGGATGAACTGAAGGACGTACACCGGGTTGGCCAGTGCCTCCGGCGGAAGCTCGCTCAGCAGCCAAAACAGCCCGCCGAAGGGTTTCCCTGACCAGGCGGCCGCGCCGCGGAGCCGCAGCACCGAGAACCCGCCGCCAAGGTCTGCCAGGATCCGGGCCATCAGCGTGGATTTACCCGTTCCGGCGACACCGGAAATGACGACGCTCCTGCCCTCCTCGAGCGCTTCCACGGCGGCCGCTGCCCCGCTTTGCACCTGGGGCAGCAGCGGGGACGGTTCCTGTTGGGGCGAGGGGCTATCGGCGCTGCTGCGGACCAGTCCGCGGCCGGCAACATCCATCGAACGGCTCCATCTGACCACCGGGCTGTAGGGGCCAGTGCTCTCAGAATCTCGGGTGCTGTCAGGGACCTGTCGCTAGGGGGAAGGAGCCGGCGGCGGCTGGGGGGACGCCCCGGTCTCAGAGGGCATCGACGCCGCCGGCTCCGTATGTGGGACCTGAGGTTCGGGTGAGCCAGTACCGGCCAGGGCGTCTTCGACCACCCCCAGAGGAAGACACCTTCGAAGCCCGCGCACTGCCTCACCCGTACACCTCAGGTAACGCCCTAACGCTACGAACCTTGGAAAGGCTTTGCCCGAGTAAAACCTACTGGTGTTTGGCGAGGAAACTACCCGGGCGGACGGTTCCAGTCCGCGGCGGGATTTCTCAGGGAGGGGAACCGGGCCTTGAGTTCCTCCCGCCGGCTGATCCCGAGTTTTTCGTAGGTCCGGTAAATATGGCCCTCCACCGTGCGAACGGACAGATTCAGCCGCGCGGCAATCTCCGCGTTGCGGTAGCCGGAGGCAACCAACTCTGCGACAGCGTGTTCCCTGCGCGTGAGCTCCGGCAGGGAGGCATGCCCGCTTCCGGCCTGCCGTCCCACCAGCCGCTGGATGCGGTTCAGGGTGGCACGGTCCGACCCTTTTCGCGCCAGCCGCAACGCCTCCAAGGAACATTGCCGGGCCAGCAGGAGGTCCATTTCGGGATCCTGCATTGTGGCCAGGGCTGCAAGCGCGTGCACGTCCTGGTCCAGGACAGCGCGTGCAACCTGGCTGACTACCGGCGCCTGGGGCCCCTCGAGCCCTTCGGCGACCTTCAGCAGCCGGCCGGCGTCGGAAAAGTCACCCAGCCGCATGGCGAGGTGGCGCAAGGTGAATTCGACGGCGGTAAAGGAACGTTCCTGGGCCGTGGCGGAAAACTCCTTGAGTCCCTGCGCCACGGCATCCCCGGATTCCGTTGCAAGCCTGCCCCCGCTGAGAATGCCGGCGGCCAGGATCCGGTACTGCTGCGGCCCCCGCAGGGCGGCCTGCTCCCCCGCCTCTTGAAGCCTGGCCGCCAGTTCCCGGCGGCCCAGGCTTGCCGCGGCAAAGGAACCCAGCCCCAAGGCAAGCGGAAGCACACCTTCAGGGTCCTTCGCCATTTCGGCCGATTCGGCTGCTGCGGTGAAGTGCCGTACTGCCTCGTCCAGCACGCTCGTGCGCAGGCCGCAAAGGCCCAAGGCGAAGTCCGCCATGCCGCCGGAATGCAGGAGGAGTTGCTGTGCCGGGGAGTCAGCGGATCCAACACAGCGCCGGACTTCGTCCCATTCCCCCAGCCAGACCAAAGCCGTGAGGTGCCGGTGGAGCACAAAGGGGCAGCTGAGCATTGCTCCGGTTCCATCACGGCGCAGAAGGGCCATGGCAGCGCTGCTGTGACCCAGTGCTGCGGCGGCCCGGCCGGTGGCCACCAGCACTTCGGCGAGCAGGGCTTCGGCAAACAGGACTGCTTCATCGTCGGCTCCGGCCCGGGCCAGCAGAGCATTCAGCTCTGGTTCCGCCCGGGCATATTCACCCTGTCGGACCATGTGCAGGAGCAGGAGCATATCCACCCCGCAGCCGGCCCGTGCCACTGCTTCCGGAGATTCACCCGGGCTGAGGCGCGCAATCGCCATCCTCCAGTCGTTCGCTACATCAACCAGCCAATCGTCGTCGGCGCCGCCCGACTGCAGGCACACCTGGATCTGCACCATCACGGCCTGCTTCAGGGTGCGGAGATCGGCAGCTTCCTCAAGGGCCCCCTGGGCCGCAGCCGCCGCTGCCTCGGGTTCGGCAAGCTGCAGCAACGCCCGGGCTTCCTCAAGCCTGGCTGCAGTCCTTCCGCTGCCCGGCGGGACAGCGGCGGCGGCCCGCAGTGCAAGCCGCGGATCCGAGCGGTTGTTGGCTGCTTCCGCGGCGCGCAGCAACTGCTCTTCCGGGAGGGCAGCGCCGAGGGTGAGGGACCAGTCCACCCAGCGGAGCAGGCTTTCCTCGTCCGTCCCCGGGAGATCCTGCTGAACCTGGGCGAGCAGGCGTGCACTGCGGGCCGCCGGCACCATGTTCCGAACCGTGGCCCCGTAGATCGGGTGGAGCGGCCGCAGCACCTGTGCGCCGTCGGGCTCCTGGGATATCCGGACCAGCAGGGACTGCTCCAGCCGGTCCAGGGAGCGGTGCATGCCCAGCCTGAATGCCGCCCGCACCGGGAACGGTTCCGCGAGGCAGATGGTTTCCAATGCCGCCCGGTCCTCCGCGTCCAGACCCCTCAGCCGCGCCTTCAGGAGGTCCGCTACCCGTCCACCCACCGGGAGCCGGGCATCGGACAGGACCCAGATACCGTGCCGCTCAATGAGATAGCCGCTTCGCGCTCCTTCCTCAACCAGCGCGAGCACATACACCGGGTTGCCCCCGGTGATGCGTGCCAGCTCCACGGAAGCCGTTGTGCTGACCTGGCCCGGAAGCTCTTGTTCACAAAGGAAGTGGACTTCCTCCTCGGTCAGGGGCAACAGCCGGTGCCGGGTGAGCTGGCCGTCCCATAGCTGCGGAAGCACGCCCGACACGTCCGAGAAGGTGCGGGTGAGCACCAGCAGCCTGATTTCCCCCGCATCCAGCAGTTGCGAGAGCAGGTCCAGACTGGAGAAGTCCATCTCATGGGCGTCGTCTACGATGACCAGCGGCTCGGCTCCCTCACGCCTGGCGCCGGCATTGTCACCGGTTTCGGACCGGAGCTTGGCGATCAGCGCGCGCATAACGGCCAGCGGCGAAGCCGTTTGGGCCGGAGGAATGTCGGGCAGGAGTGCGGCCAGTGCGCCGTAGGGAACGGAGGTGAGGGCAGGACTGGCATAGACCCAGTGGATGGCCAGTGCGGAGCCGAGCTCACGCGCGGCCGCCGCTGCGACGGCCGTCTTGCCCAGTCCTGTTTCGGCGGCCACCACTGCGCCATGACCGCCCGGACGCCGGAGGCTTTCCAGCACGGCGGAGAGCACATCGTCCCTGCCCGCCAGTGATCGCGGGTGCAACCCCAACATCCGTTCTCCCCCCGGTTCCTAGGCCAATACCTCGGCCAGCTCGGCACGTCCGGAGACGTGGAGCTTCGCAAAGATTTTCCCGAGGTGCCACTCGATGGTTCGAGGAGACAAGTTCAATTCCTTGGCTATCTGCGAGGTTGTGGCCATGGTAACGGCCCGATGCGCAAGATCTGCTTCAAACCCGCTCAATTCCGACAGTGTTTCCGCGCGTCCGCCAATGTGCTTCATCCGTCTCATGCTGAGATTCACCAGAGTCCTGGCCGTCCTGCCCAACCCGCGCTCATCACCCGTACCTCCTGCAGCGAGCAGGTCCGCCGCGGCACGTGCCGCATCCCGGCACAGCGGATACTGACCCAGGTCGGAGAACCCTTTGGCGGCTCCCAGCAGCAGGGCCGGGTCATCATTGAGCGTCCCGGCAGCGTACCGGGACACCAGCTCGGCGAACCGTCCCTGTATCCTGTCCCCCGTCTCAAGCAGTGCAGCTGCTGCTTCTTTGTCTCCGGAGCGCAATGCCGCGGTGTAGAGCAGGCAGGCCGGTGCACCGTACCCATTCGCCAATGCCTCAGCTGCTTCTTCCCGCAAGGCCCGGCACCGTTCTGCCGGCACCGGTCCTTCCGACAGCAGACCGAAATACCGTCGCTGGAACCGGCGGAAGTACGGCTCCCGGAACCTCGGGGTTCCTGCTTCGAGCAGGTGCCCCGCTGCCTCGTGCGCGTACCCCAGATTGTGGTGGACGTACCCCGCCAGCGTCCTGGCCAGCGGAAGCATCTCCTGCGGATCGTGTACGGACAACTGCCCGATGCTGCCGGTCAGGGCTTCCTTGGCGGCCCCGTCCTGCCCCTGCCAGGCAGCCAGCACGGCAACAGCCAATTCCCCGGCGCTGCCCCGATAGGAAGGCCGGATGCCCGATTCGTCGAAGGCCCTGACGAAGTCGGATGCCTGCATCAAATCGCCGGCCAGGATGTAAGTGTCGAATACCCTGGTGCACACTTCGGCCGCGTTCCCCCGGGTCAGGGAGTATCCCTCCGGCCTGCCCATGGCCGCGACAGCGGCCAGCGCTTCGCTGCTTCTGCCGGTCACGGCAAGCGCGTTGGCATACAGCGCCCGTGCATGGGTGCGTGTTTCAGGGCCCAGCCGGGGGTCCAGGACCACGGTCCCCAGTTGTGCAAGCGCCTCCGCTTCCGGCGCTGCACGGTAGTCCAGGGCAAGGGCTATGCGTGCTATGGCCAGTGCGGCCGCCGAATCGGGGTCATTGCCCTGTGCAGACCGCCCGACGCCGGCAAGTACCTCATCCGGGTCTCCGCGGGCCGTCCTGGCGAGTGATGAGGCGTAAAGCAGCATCAGCTGCACGTAACCGGCCCGGTCTCCGCCCTCAATCCGGGGCCGGGCCTCCCGCACCACCCTGATCACGCCCTCGGGATCCCCGAGCGCGTCAAGGGCGCGCGCCTCTTCCAGCACCAGTCCCGGCGTGCGCTCCCCGGCCGGAACAGTCCTGACGAGTTCCAAGGCGTGCAGCGGATCCGCTGCGGTGTTTGCAGCCGCCGCTGCTGACTCCAGCACGGGAACCGGCCCCGGTGCCTCGCCGCATGCCAGGCTCCATGCTACGTAGGCGTCCAGCTCCGACGAGGCCATCTCCTGAGGGGCTATCCGGGCCGAAACGTCTTCCCAAAGTTCCCTTTTCCGTCCAAGTGGCATGGCCGCCGCAATCACGGTGCCGAGGTTCCCACCGGCAAACCGGACGCCGTTCTGGGGGTCCACACGGATCACCTGGCGCTCCTCAAGGGCATCAACGACGGCTGCCGGGACCAGGTCCAGGACAACCGGCAGGGGAAGGCTGCGCGCAAGGGCCAGGATTTCGACCAAACGGCGTTCCGGGGGCCCGAGCCGGCCCAGGACCGTGTCGATTACTTCGCCTACCTCACCGGTCCAGGCAAAAGCTCCTGTTCTGACCCACACAGGACCGCGCCGCACCAGCGTTCCGGATGCGACCTGCGCTTCGGTGAGCAGCCGAATGAAACGGGGGCTGCCCTCCGCTTCCCGCCACATGGTTCCGGCGGCGAGGGAGGAGACCGCTCCGCCCAGGATCTGCTGCATCATCTGCCTCGTCTGCCGCTCCGTGAGCGGTTCCAAGGCAAACCGTGCCAGCAGTCCTTCGCTCCACAGGTCCATCAGTTCGAAACCTGCCTCCCAGTGCGCGGAGGCGGCCGCCGCTATGGCCACGCTGCCGCGGCGGAGCAACTGCGAGAGCACCATGCTGGAAAACCGGTCCAGGCGGTCCGCGTTGTCCACCGCCAGCAGGATCCGCCGCCCGGCGGCCCGGGCGGCCAGGGACCGGTCCAGTTCCCGGAGCAGCCGGAGGGGATCGTTTACGGCTTTTTCGGAAAGCCCGCCCACCAGGAAGGCCAGAGCGCCGTACGGCGTGTCCGCCGACAGGGCGGTGCCGCGGATGTAGAGGGTGGAGAATTCCTCGTCCAAGCGCTTTGCCACGGCTTTGAGGACGGCTGTCTTGCCCATGCCGGAGCCGCCCAGGACCAGCGCTCCGCGGCCTTCCGTGACCGCCGCACACACGTCATCGAGCAGGTCCGCACGGCCTATCAGTTCGGCCACAGTCGACGCATTTCCCATCGGTCAAGCCACGCCCCCAAAAAACGCCCACCGTATCCGGACCACGGATGGCAGATACCCCAGCAACCGGTAGCTACCGCTCAGTAGACGAGAGCATACGCGCGGCCCAAGGCGCCGTCCAGTAGATGCAGACACATCGATCCGGAGTGCGGATATCGGACCGGCGGACCGCGGATGCGCACGTTTCGCACAGCGCACATTCCGGACTGCGGCATGCGGCACATCCCGGACTGCGCACTTCCGCACTGCGCGCGTGCCTGTTATCGGGGCGGATGCAGGGAAGGGAGTGCCCGCAAGCGGGTGCAAGTAACAAGCGGGTGCAAATAAAAGGGACCGACGCCGGGATGGGGGTGGCCCAGTCTCGGAGGCCTCCCGACGTCGGCCCCGCTTTGGGAGCCCTTAAGGCTTCTTCCATTTTAGGACCGGGCGCGGAACCGAAACAATGGGTCCGGGAGTTACCGGCCGCGGGAAAACTACCCCATTCCGGGAGCCCGCTACCTAGTGTCGGGCAACGGTCAGGAGGCGGCGCCGTGGAACTTCTGCTGCGCAGCGACAAGGCCCTCTGACAGCAGCAGCTCCACCGCATCTGCCGCGTCGCCGATCAGGAAGGGAAGTTCCTTCGCTTCGGTGCCGGAGAAGTCCTTCAGCACGTAATCCGCGGTGTCCATCCGGCCGGGCGGACGTCCAACACCAACCCGGACGCGGAGGTAGTCCTTGGTCCCCAGGGCCTTGCTCATGTCGCGCAGACCGTTGTGGCCGCCCTCGCCGCCGCCGCGCTTGAGCTTGATGGTGTTGAAGGGGATGTCGATCTCGTCGTGCACTGCCACAATCTGCCCGGGATCGATGTCGTAGAACCGGGCCAGTGCGGACACCGGTCCCCCGGAAAGATTCATGTAGGTCAGCGGCTTCGCCAGGACCACCCGCGGTCCGCCCAGGCTGATCCGGCCCTCGAGCACCGAGGCGCGGGCCTTGTGCGATTTGAACTTCCCGCCCATGCGGGCGGCCAGTTCGTCCAGGACCATCTGTCCCACATTGTGCCGGTTACGGCTGTAGCCGGGCCCGGGGTTGCCGAGCCCGGCTACAAGCCAGGTGTTGCTGTTCACGCGGTATTAGTTCTCGACAACTTCCGGAGCCACGTCGCCCTCGGCCGGGGCGTCAGCGGACTCGCCCAGATCCTGCACGGTGGACTCGGAAACGTTGATGATCATGGTTTCCGGATCCAGCAGCAGCTCTACGCCGGCAGGCAGTTCCAGGTCCTTGGCGAAGATGTGCTGTCCGGCTTCGCGGCCTTCGATGTTGACCACGATGGTTTCCGGCAGGTTGGTGGCGTCGGCTGCAACCAGGACGGTGTTGGCTTCCTGGTTGAAGACTGCGGAGCCCGGCGCGAGTTCGCCTTCAACGTGGACGTTGACCTCAACCTCGACCTTTTCGCCCTTGCGGACGGTCAGGAGGTCGATGTGCTCGATGATCTGCTTGATCGGATCGCGCTGGATGTCCTTGGCCAGGGCCAGGTGGGACTCGCCGTCGACGTCGATTTCCAGCAGCGCGTTGGCGGTGCGGACGGCCAGCGTGGTGGCCTTGGCCGGCAGCAGGATGTGCATGACGTCAGCGCCGTGTCCGTAAATGACGGCGGGGATCTGGCCGGCGGCGCGGGCCTTGCGGGCTGCACCCTTGCCGAAATCGGTGCGGGCGGTTCCTGCGAGCTTCTGCTCAGACATTGCTAACTCCTGTAAGTGGTGTTCCGTGGGTGCCGTGTCGGCGTTCCAGGGGGCCTGTTTCCATTGGCATAGGCGCCGGTTTCGGAACAGTGCACCGTACGAACTGCGGAACCGGTCCACACCAGTCCCTCGCACGATCAGAAGTTGCCAGCCACCGTCGATAACGGAGTTCGTCCGAAGATTTCCGGACCGCTCCCTCGCCTAGGCATCGGCTCCCATGGTATCAGCACAAAGGCGCCCGTCCGAACTCCTGTCCGGGCGGGCGCCTTTGGGTAAGGTGCGGTGCGGCTTAGACCTTGCCGTCGAAGAGGCTGGTCACGGACCCGTCCTCGAAGACCTCCCGGATGGCCCGGGCAATCATCGGGGCGATGGACAGCACGGTGAGCTGCTCGAAGCGCTTGGCCGCCGGGATGGGCAGGGTGTTGGTCACCACCACTTCGCGGGCGCCGGATTCGGCCAGGGTGCGAGCTGCGGGATCGGAGAACACCGCGTGCGTGGCAGCGATGATGACGTCCTTTGCTCCGGCTTCCTTCAGCACGCGAACGGCGCCGGCAATGGTTCCGCCGGTGTCGATCATGTCATCGATCAGCACGCAGGTGCGGCCCTCGATCTGGCCCACAACCTGCTTGGACACGGCCTGGTTGGGCACCGTGAGGTCGCGGCTCTTGTGCACGAAGGCCAGCGGAGCCCCGCCGAGGCGTTCGGCCCACTGCTCGGCAACCCGGACCCGGCCGGTGTCAGGCGAGACCACCGTGACATTGGCGGCGTCCACGCGGGTGCGGATGTAGTCGGCGAGCAGCGGAATGGCCATCAGGTGGTCCACCGGGCCGTCGAAGAAGCCCTGGATCTGCGCGGTGTGCAGATCCACGCTCATGATCCGGTCGGCACCGGCCGTCTTGTACAGATCGGCGATCAGGCGGGCAGAGATGGGCTCGCGGCCGCGGCCCTTCTTGTCCTGCCGTGCGTACGGGTAAAACGGGGAAACCACGGTGATGCGCTGGGCCGAGGCACGCTTGAGCGCGTCAATCATGATCAGCTGTTCCATCAGCCAGTTGTTCAGCGGTGCCGGGTGCGCCTGGATAACGAAGGCGTCGGTGCCGCGCACGCTCTCACCCGGGCGGACGTAGATCTCGCCGTTCGCGAAGTCGTACGCAGCCAGCGGCAGCAGATCCGTGTCCAGGCAGCGTGCAATTTCTTCTGCCAGCTCTGGATGGGCCCGTCCTGTGGCTAGGACAAGCTTCTTTTCACCCTTGGAGGTGATTTCGCTGCTCATTCGTGGTCGCTTTCTCGCGTGGGGTTACCTGTGGGGGAAGAAGCTGAAAGGGCCGCAGCGGCGGCGTCTGCGGCGGCGGTGCCGGGTCGCTTGGACTCCACCCAGTGCTCGATGTTGCGCTGCGGAGCCACGTTGATGGCCAGGGCACCGGCCGGGACGTCCTTGCGGATCACCGTTCCGGCTCCACTGTACGCGCCGTCGCCCACGGTGACAGGCGCCACATACATGTTGTCGCTGCCCATCCGCACGTGGGATCCGATGGTCGTCCGGTGCTTGCTGACGCCGTCGTAGTTGACGAAAACGGAGGCTGCACCGATGTTCGACTGTTCGCCGATAGTGGCATCTCCCACATAGGAAAGATGGGGAACCTTGGATCCGTCGCCGATGACGGCGTTCTTGGTTTCCACGAAGGTGCCGATCTTTCCCGCGGCGCCCAGCACGGTTCCGGGGCGCAGGTAGGCAAACGGTCCGACGTTGCTGCCGGCGCCGAGGACGGCGTCGCTGCCGTGCGTGCGGATCACCGTTGCGCCCTCCCCTACCCGGACATTGGTCAGGGTGGTGTCGGGGCCGACGACGGCGTCGCGGGCGATGCTGGTGGTCCCGTGCAGCTGCGTGTTGGGCAGGATGGTGACGTCTTCTGCAAGGGTGACGGTGGAATCGATCCAGGTGGTGGCGGGATCTGCCACGGTCACACCTGCGCGCATCCACTTCTCCAGGATCCGGCGGTTGTGCTCGGCGTTCAGGGCAGCCAGCTGGACACGGTCGTTGGCGCCCTCCACCTGCCACTGGTCTTCCGTGACGACGGCGGCGATCCGGCCGCCTTCGTTCCGGGCAATCCCCAGGACATCGGTCAGGTACATTTCGCCCTGGCTGTTCTGCGTGGTCACGGATTCAAGCGCGCGGCGCAGCACCACGGCGTCGAAGGCATAGATGCCGGAGTTGATTTCATTCACCGCACGCTGTGCGTCGGTGGCGTCCTTGTGTTCCACGATGCCGGTTACGGTGCCGTCGTCGGCTCGGAGCACGCGGCCGTAGCCTGCGGGGTCGGCCAGCCGCGCGGTCAGCACAGTAACGGCGTTGCCGTCCGTTTCGTGGACGGCCACGAGGTTGCGCAGGGTGTCGGCCTCAAGCAGCGGGACATCGCCGTATGTAACGACAACGGTGCCTTCCAGCGGGGCCACCGCGTCCAGGGCGGACACTGCAACCTGCACGGCTCGGCCGGTGCCGGGGACGTCGTCCTGGTCAACGATCACGGCGGCGGGGGCATGTTCGGCCGCGTGGGCGGATACCCGGTCGCGCTCGTGGCGGACCACGACGGCCAGGAAACGGGGGTGCAGCGCCTCGGCGGCGGCAAGGGCATGGCCGAGCATGGAAACGCCGCCCACCGGGTGCAGGATCTTCGGCGTACGGGACTTCATCCGTGTCCCGGAACCGGCAGCCAGGACAATAACCGCAGCCAGCCCCTCCGCAGAATTTCCGTCGGTCCGGACATCGTTGGTGGTCACGAAATGGCGCTCCTTGCTGGTACGGCCGGTTCTTGTCGGCGGCGCGGCTGCCCGGATGGGTCCGGTGATGCCGCACAGCGTTCCGCCCATAGGATTCGAACCTATACTCCACGGCTCCAAAGGCCGGGGTGCTGCCGTTACACCAGGGCGGATCATGTGCCTGGCTTGCCACGCACACAAGAGTTTAGTCTGCCACGGGAGCCGTTGCGTGCGCGAGTTGGACCACGGGCGGCCGCCGGCACATGGGTAGACTGAAGCGGTGGTAAAGACTTCCGCCGGCGTTGCACGCCTGCGTATGACCGGCGTCCAGCGCCGCGCCCAGCTCATTGAAGTGGCCCGCGGTCTTTTTGCCCTGCGCGGGCTCGACGGCGCGACCATCGAGGAGATTGCAGCGGCAGCCGGGGTGTCCAAACCCGTGGTCTACGAGCATTTCGGCTCGAAGGAGGGACTGTACACCGAGGTGGTGGACGCCGAATTCCACCGGTTGCTGGACGCCATCACCGAGTCCCTCAATGCCCCGGCCGGTCCCCGCGTACTCCTGGAGCGGGCCGCTTATGCGCTGCTGGACTACATCGAAAACCACACAGACGGCTTCCGGATCCTCACCCGGGACGCACCGCCTTCACAGCCCGACGGAACCTTCTCCACCCTGCTCTCCCGCATTGCCCGCGATGTTGAGCACATCCTGTCCAAGGAGTTCGGCAGCCGCGGCCTCAGCGCCGAGGTGGGCGGTATGTACGCGCAGATGCTGGTGGGGATGGTCGCCATGACCGGCCAGTGGTGGCTGGACTCCCGCTCCCCCGACAAGGCCACCGTGGCAGCCCACCTGGTCAACCTGTCCTGGAACGGGCTGACAGGGCTGCAGAAGGATCCGAAACTCTCCCACATGGACGCGGCCGGCCCGGAAGGCACCGGCCACGTCGAAGACGCCCCTGCGGTGCTGCGGCTCTCCGCGGTCCTGGTCCGGGACCACGCCGGCAGGATCCTGCTGGTGCGTAAGCGCGGGACCTCCCGGTTTATGCAGCCCGGCGGCAAGCTTGAACCCGGCGAGTCCTTCGCCGAAGCCGCGGCCCGCGAGATGGGCGAGGAGCTCGGGGTGGACGCCGCCCCCGCCGATCTGGAGGATCTGGGCCGCTGGTACGGGCCGGCCGCCAACGAGGAAAACACGTTCATTGATGCCGGTCTCTTCGCCTGGACCCTGCCCGCAGGTGTTCAGCCCGCCGCCGCTGCCGAGATCGAGGAGATCCTCTGGGCGGCACCGGAGGCGGCAGCCGAGCGCGGCGACCTGTCCCCGCTGCTCCGCGACCACATACTGCCCCGGCTGCTCGGCTGAGCGGCACCGGGTTGCCGGGCTGACGCCCGGACCCGTCCCCCGCTGCCGCCGCCCGGGCCCGGTTACTCGAGGATCTCCGAGGCTTCGAGCCACTCCATTTCCAGCTCCTCCTGCTCTGCGGCAACGGCCTGCAGCTTGGCATTCAGGTCAGCGAGCAGCTCAAAGTCAGCCCCGCCGGATTTCTGCGTTGCCTCGTTCATCTGCGCGTTGATCTTCTCCGTCTGCGCCGCCAGCTTGCTCAGCTGCCGTTCAATCCGGCTAAGGTCCTTCTTGGCTGCCCGCTTTTCGGCTTCGGACACGCCGGCCAGCGCCGTCGTCGTCCCGCCGGACGCGGCCGCGCCGGCAGCCGGAGCCGCGCCGGGACGGGTGGCCCCGGCGGCAGCGGCGCGTGCTGCCTGCGAAGAGCCCCGGGCCGCCGTGGAGGCGGAGGAGTTCGCGGCCAGCGCCTCGCCGCGCAGCTCCAGGTACTGGTCCACGCCGCCGGGCAGCCCCCGCAGCTTCCCGTCTCCCAGCAGCGCCATCTGGTGGTCGGTGACGCGCTCCAGCAGATACCGGTCGTGGGAGACCACCACCAGGGTTCCCGGCCAGCCGTCCAGCACGTCCTCCACTGCGGCGAGGGTGTCGGTATCCAGGTCATTGGTGGGCTCGTCGAGCATCAGGACATTCGGTTCGCCCACCAGCAGGCGCAGCAGCTGCAGCCGCCGCCGTTCGCCGCCGGAAAGCTCCTTGACCGGAGTCCACTGCCGCTGGGCGCTGAAGCCCAGCTGCTCCACGAGCTGGCCGGCAGACAGCTCCCGGCCGCCCACGTTGAAGACCCGCTTCTCGTTTTCGATGACCTCGATGACGCGCAGGTCCGCCACCTCGTCCAGTTCCTTGACTTCCTGCGTCAGGACCGCGGTCTGCACCGTCTTGCCGCGCTTGAGCCGTCCTGCAGTGGGTTCGATATCGCCGTTGAGCAGGCGCAGCAGCGTGGTTTTGCCGGCACCGTTGACGCCTACCAGGCCCAGCCGTTCACCCGGGGCCAGGCGCAGGGTGATGTTCCGGAACAGGTCGGTGTCCCCCAGCCGCAGGGAAACGTTTTCCAGGTCCAGGACGTCCTTGCCGAGGCGGGCGGTGGCCATCTTGTTCAGGGACAGCGTGTCGCGGGGTTCCGGGACGTCGGCAATCAGGGTGTTTGCCGCCTCGATGCGGAACTTGGGTTTGGCCGTACGGGCAGGTGCGCCGCGGCGCAGCCAGGCCAGTTCCTTCTTGACCAACTGCTGGCGCTTGTTTTCCACCACGGACGCCATCCGGTCACGCTCGGCCCGGGCCAGCACGTAGGCGGCATAGCCGCCGTCGAACGGCTCAACCATCGCGTCGTGCACTTCCCAGGTCCGGGTGCAGATCTCATCCAGGAACCAGCGGTCGTGGGTGACTACCAGCAGGCCGCCGTCGGTGGCCCGCCAGCGCTGCTTCAGGTGCCGGGCCAGCCAGGCCACGCCTTCCACGTCCAGGTGGTTGGTGGGCTCGTCAAGCATAATGACGTCGTCGTCTCCGGCCAGCAGTTTGGCCAGGGCCACCCGCCGCTTCTGTCCGCCCGAGAGCGAGGAGACCTGGGCGTTCCAGTCCACTTCCTGGACCAGCCCGCTCATGACGTCGCGGATCCGCGGGTTCGAAGCCCACTCGTAGTCAGCCGCGTCCCCCACGATCGCCTGGCCGACGGTCAGGTCCCCGTCCAGCACATCGGTCTGGTCCAGGTAGCCCACGGTGACGTCGCGACGGCGGGTGACCCGTCCGTCGTCGGGGGTCTGCCGCTCGGCCAGGAGGCTCATCAGGGTCGATTTGCCGTCACCGTTGCGGCCGACCATGCCGATCCGGTCGCCTTCTTCCAGGCCGAGGGAAACCCCGTCCAGGATGGTGCGGGTGCCAAAGGAAATGCTGAGGTTTTCAGCACCAAGCAGGTGTGCCAATCGGTACTACTTTCTGTACGTCGGTGGTGCGGCGGGATCCGTGTCCGTCTCCGGCAGGACGACGGCGCCCGGCGCCGGGCCGTAGACGGCCAGGGCGTTGTGCCCCTCGCCGCGCAGTGCAGCCTCCAGTGTGGAGGCGTGGGTTGCATCCGAGGCCAGGAACGCAAGGGTGGGGCCGGAACCGGAAACCATTCCGGCCAAGGCGCCGTTTCGGGTGCCGGCGGCCAGGACGGCGGCCAGTTCCGGCGCGAGCTCCAACGCGGCCGGCTGCAGGTCATTTTCAAGAACGGCTGCCAGGCCGGCGGTGTTCCCGGCCGCCAGGGCCGCCAGTATCCGCGGGTCCACCCCGGCAGGTTCGGATACGTCGGCGCCGGCCCGGAGGGAGTCTGCGGCGGCGTAAACCTGCGGCGTGGAAAGCCCGTACGCGGCGGGGACCAGGACCCAGTGCAGCGGATGCGGGGCGGGTACAGGCGTGAGCCGGTCCCCCACTCCCAGTCCGGCGGCAGCCCCGCCCATCAGGGCGAACGGCACGTCGGCGCCCAGCCCGGCGGCCAGCTCCGACAAATCGGCGGAGGACAGGCCGGCCTGCCAGAGCTCGTTGCAGGCCACCAGGGCGGCGGCGGCATCGGCCGACCCTCCGCCCATGCCGCCCGCTACGGGTACCCGCTTGGCAATGTGCAGATGAACCCCCGCCTCCCGGCGTCCGGCCCGCGCGGCAACCGCGCGTGCGGCCCGTGCCGCAAGGTTGCTCCCGTCCAGCGGAATGCCGTCCACCGCGACCCGGTGGTCCGGGTCGCTGATGGTGAGCCGGACCTCGTCCCCCGCCAGCGGAGCGGCAGTAACTTCCTCAAACAGGGAGACGGCCAGGTAAACACTGGCAACGCTGTGGTAACCGTCCGGACGCAGCGGACCTACGTTCAGTGACACGTTGATCTTGCCGGGGGTCCGGACACGGACAGAGGCAGGTATGCCCATCGTTTCCCTTTCCTCAGGCAATGAGCGGCTTCGCAGCCTCGGCGATTCGGGCAAACGCGGCGATATCCAGGACTTCGCCGCGTGCGGTCGGGTCTACACCCGCGGCCCGCAGCGCTTTTTCAGCGTCGGCCGGGCTGCCGGCCCAGCCTGCCAGGGCGGCCCGCAGCGTCTTGCGGCGCTGGGCAAAAGCGGCGTCGATGACGGCAAAAACCTCTTCCCGGCTCGCCCGGGTCTGCGGCGGCTCGTGCCGGGTGAAGCCCACCAGCCCGGACGCGATCTTCGGTGCCGGCCAGAAGACGTTCATGCCGATCACTCCCGCCTTGCGCATGCTGGCGTACCAGGCGGCCTTGACCGAGGGCACGCCGTACGTCTTGGATCCGGGCTTGGCTGCCATGCGGTCCGCCACTTCGTCCTGGACCATGACCAGCCCGTGCTGCAGCGACGGGAAGTGTTCCAGCAGGTGCAGCACCACCGGGACGGCGACGTTGTACGGCAGGTTGGCCACCAGCGCGGTCGGTTCGGCCGGCAGCTCGGTGATCCGCATGCCGTCGCCGAGCACCACATGCAGGTTCGCGGCGGCTTCGGGACGCCGCTGGGCGACGGTGGCAGGCAGCCTGCCGGCCAGGACGGGATCAATCTCCACCGCCACCACCGTCGCGGCGGCGTCAAGCAGGCCCAGCGTCAGCGAGCCGAGACCCGGCCCGACCTCCAGCACCGTTTCGTTGGGGCGGATATCTGCTGCAGCCACGATCCTGCGGATGGTATTGCCGTCAATAACAAAGTTCTGGCCCAGGGTTTTGGTGGGGCGGACACCCAGCTCCTCCGCCAGCGCCCGGATATCCGTGGCACCAAGGAGCGCAGGGACCGATGAACGGGGGGCGGGTTCGGATTCACTCACCCAGTAATACTAGCCGAGCAGGGCGGCCCGGCCGGAGCCGGACGGCGCCCACCCCCGGCGTCCGGCCCGGCCCTCCGCCGCCGTCCCGCCCGGGACGGGAGACGGAATCAATGGGCATCCCTGCGGGTGCCGGGCCCCGGAAACCCAGTTGGCCGTTTTGCCTCCCGGAAGGGCTGCCTGCTCTGCCGTGGCCCTTTCCAGACCGGTAGCATCGAGCGCACTTGCGGCACCCTACAGGCAGCCGCACCCGGTGATTGGCGGGAACAACGATGGGCAAATCATTCGGCGAAAAACTACGTTCAGCGCGGCTGGACCGGCATCTGTCACAGGCGCAACTCGGAAACGGAACATTCAGGCCCCGGGATGTTTCCCTGCTCGAAACGGGGCGGCGGGAACCGGCGCCCGGGGCGCTGCGGCTGTTGAGCCGGCGGCTTGAAAGCGCCGGCCCTGCCCCGGACGGCCGGGGGGACGGGCCACTGTTCCTGGAACTCTCGGCGCGTCAGGCCATGGACGAAAGGGACTATGCGGCGGCGCGGGCATTTGCGGGGCTGGCCGCCGATGCCGCACTGGATGCGGGAGACCAGCGCACATGGTGGGACCTGACCTGCCTGGCCGCCCGGTCCCTGCTGGCCATGGACCGGTACCGGGATGCCGCCGGCCAGGCATCCGGCCTGCCCGGACATCCCCTCGCCCGGGAACACCCCGTCCTCGCGGCGGAGGCGGAGGTCCTTCTGGCGGCCGCCCTCCAGGGAACGGGAGAGCTGGCATTATCCGTTTCGCATGCGCGCGCCGCGGTCCGCCTGGTGCAGGCCCCGGGAGTCGGCGCGGAACTGTTCCTCGAGGCCTGCGGGGCTCTGTCGTCCGCCTTGGCCGGTTCGGGGCAGCTCGATGAGGCCTGGGAGTACTGCCGCACCCTGATGCTGCCGGTGCTGGAAGCGGAGGTGCTCCGGGAGGCCCGGGGCAGGGCATTCTGGACCATCGGAGATGTCGCCTTCCGCCGCGGGGATCCCGGCACCGGGCTGCTGCACCACCGGACCGCTGCCGCGCTGTTGCTGCCGGGTTCCGACGTCGAGCTCTGGGCCCGGTTTAATACGGCCTCGTCCGCGGCCCGTCTGGCTGCCGGAATACACGACGCCGAGACCTGGGACTGCATCGAGCATGCCGAAGCGGCCATGGCGGTGGTGGGGCTTCCGGCGCCGGAGCAGCTGGAGCTGGCCCACAGCCGCGGTCTCTGGCTGGACCTGAACGGGGAGCACAGCCGAGCGGTGGACATTCTGTCCGACGTGTACTCACACCGGGAAGAGTTGGCTCCGCAGGCTGCAGGGGAAGTGGCACTGCATCTGGGACTGGCCCTGGCAAGGACCGGGGCCACCGATGCCGGGTCGGTTTACCTGGCCGACAGTGAGCAGTCTTTCCGGTCGGTGGGTGCCGGGGAACGCGCTGCGCATGCCGCTGCCCTGGCGCATGAAATCACGGCACGCTGAGGTGGGGCTGCTGCCCGGAGTCCGGGAGCCGCCCAGGTTCCTAGAGCAGTCCCAGCTTCGAGGCGCAGGAAGGCCAGTGGCCCCATCCGCCGTTGGCCCGCAGCTTCTCCGCTACAGCAATCTGCTGCTCGGGCGTGGCTTCGCTGGCCACGGGAGCATACGCTCCGCCCCCGGCGCCCAGCCAGCTGGCGGAGCTGAACTGAAGTCCGCCGTAGTAGCCGTTGCCGTTGTTGATGTGCCAGTTGCCCCCGGATTCGCACTGTGCCAGGGCGGCCCAGGTGCCGGAGGCAGGGGCCTCGCCGGAAGCGGCGGCAGCAGCGCGCTTTTTGGTGCCCTTGGCAACGACCTCGGCCACCGGCTCCCGGGCGACGCTTTCGCTGATGAGGGTCCGGCCCACTTCCCGGCCGTCCACCACGGTCACGGAGAACACCTTGGCGCGTTCGCCGTCGACGCCCGGCGTGGTGACCTTCTTTTCACCTTCGAACATGTCCGGGTCCGGCGCCTCGGTGCTGGTAAAGGGGACCGCCTCGGTGAGGGTCTCCTGCACCGGAGCGGAAACGCGGGTCACTTTCAGGCCCATGCCGTCCACAAGGGCGGCACTGCGCGGGGCCGACACGCGGTCGGTGGACCCGAGGCTGACGCCGGATTCATTCAGCAGGTCACGGACTGTTCCGGCCGTGGTGCTTCGTTCGTGCGTTTTGCCGTCCACGGTCAGGAACACGGTCTTGGGGGTGGAGATCGAGATGCCCCCATCCAGACCGGCCAGCGAGGTATCCATGGAGGCCGATACCGCGGACTGTGCAGACACCCTCAGTTCGGACAGGAGGTCTCCAACGGTCTGGCCGGTGGTGTGCACCGTGGTGCCGTTGCCGTCCAAGGTGACGTCCACTGTGCGGGCGCGGGTGACTTCGATAGCGGTGCCGTCCGTCAGGGCGGTGTCCGGCTCCGGCGCGACCCGGTCCGCTGCACTGACCGCTACGTCGGCCTTGTCCAGCACATCCGCAACTGTGTCGCCGAAGGTCTGCACCTCCTGGCTCTCGCCGTCGACGGTGACCACCACGGTCTTGGCGGCCCCGACGAAGGCCACCAGCCCCAGGACCAGGCACACCATCACAGCGGCCTGCCCAACAATCTTTATCCCACGCAATGCGAGTGAACGTGCCACAAAATCCCAAACTGTCACAGCATCCGGGCACGGGGACTTGAAGCGCCCTGGCGCGCTCCCGGAATTCCGCCCGTGGAGGCGGAGCGGGAACACGGCCAGGCGCAGGCATGGCCGCCAGGGCCCGCCACGACTGCCGCGGCAAACGCACGAGGTGCCGAAGCACCACGAGCTGCCGAAACAGCGCAGGCAGGGCCCTGCCTATACGCAGTTATACGTATCAAATAGTCCGGATGCCTTCCCCGACCCCGGCTAATAGCTCCCTACCGTAACCGAACCGTGATGTGAGGGCAACCGGGCGTTTCGGGCTGCAGGCGCCCGGACAGTGCCGCAGGAACCGCCGCGCGTTCCTAGTCCAGCACCCAGGAACCGTAGGCGCGCTCTGTGTTGGCGGCCAGCCTGGAACCAAGATCGGCGACGTCCGAGCCCAGGTGTGCTGCCATAAAACGCACGGTATACGGCACCATGTAGCTGGCGTTCGGACGGCCGCGGTGCGGGTGCGGCGTGAGGTACGGCGCGTCGGTTTCCACCAGCAGCAGGTCGCGGTCCGCAACGGACAGCGCCTCGTGCAGGCCGTGTGAATTCTTGAACGTAACGGTCCCCGAAAAGGACATGTACCAGCCGTTGTCATTACAGGTTTTGGCGAGCTCCGCGTCGCCGGAAAAACAGTGGAACACCACTTTTTCCGGGGCGCCTTCTTCGGCCAGCAGCCGAAGCACGTCAGCGTGAGCGTCCCGGTCATGGATCTGCAGGGCCAGGCCGAGGCGCTTGGCAATGTCGATATGCCGGCGGAAGGAGTACTGCTGGCGGTCCAGCCCCTCCGGGCCGGTGCGGAAGTAATCCAGGCCGGTCTCGCCGATGGCGCGGATCCGCGGATGGGCTGCCAGTGTTTCGATTTCCGCGAGCGCCGGTTCCAGTGCGTTGTCCGCGGCGAGGAGCGGAGCATCATTAGGGTGGATGGCCACCGCGCCGAGCAGGCGGGGATCGGCGTCGACGGCGGCCGCCGTGAACCGTGAGGAGGCCAGGTCCGTTCCCACCTGGATGGCGCCCTGCACCCCGGCAGCCTCGGCCGCATCAAGGGCCGCCGCCAGGTCCCCCGCAAAGTCTCCGGCGAAGTCGAAATGGGTGTGGTTGTCCATCACCGGAACCGGCAGCGGCTCGGGTGCCGGCGGATAACCCTTGCGCTTCTGCCCGTCCGAGCCGGGAGCACCCTCCCGGGGCAGGTAGGCTGCCGGTGTGCTGCCGGGAACATATCCGCTGCTATTACTCATGTTCTTAAGCCTAAGTGAGCTAGTACCCTGTACAGACAAGTGCCGCTGGTCGGGCCACTGGTGGGTAGATCCGCAGGTAGGTCCGTGGGTAGATCCGCAGGCAGGTCCGTGGGTAGATCCGCAGGCAGGTCCGTGGGTAGTTCCGCTGGAAGGATCCATGGGCAGGTCCGCGGGCACCCGTGCCGTCGGAACTTACCGTTCGATCGTTATCCCGTTCCTGTCCGGGGCTGGAAGCAAACGTTCCGCCAAAAGGTCGCCGACGCCGGTTACTGACGGGTCGGCGCCGGCCGTGACCCGTCAGGCTGCAGCTGCAACCGCCCAACATGGAAGGTGTCCATGGACGCTCCGATCCCGTCTGCCGCTGCGGCATCCCTCAATGGCTTTCCCTCCGGCCCGCCCTCGGCGGCAGCCGGTACGACGGCGCTGCACGCCGAGCCCTCCACCGCCGACGCCGCCTCCTTCCGCACCGCGGCCGACGGCATCCTGGCCGCCATCGGGACGGTGATCGACGGCAAGGAAGAAGCAGCCCGGCTGGTCCTGACCGTCCTGCTGGCCCAGGGGCACGTACTGCTGGAGGATGTTCCCGGCGTCGGCAAGACGATGCTTGCCAAGACACTTGCCCGGACCATTGACTGCACCGTCAGCCGCATCCAGTTCACCCCGGACCTGCTGCCCTCGGACGTCACCGGCGTGTCCATCTACAACCAGGACAGCCACCGGTTCGAGTTCCGCCAGGGCCCCGTGTTTGCCAACGTGGTCATTGCCGACGAGATCAACCGCGCCTCGGCCAAGACCCAGTCCGCCCTCCTGGAGTGCATGGAGGAGCGCCAGGTGAGCGTGGACGGGGGCACCCACCGGCTGTCGGCCCCGTTTATGGTCGTGGCCACCCAAAACCCCATTGAGATGGAAGGAACGTATCCCCTGCCCGAAGCGCAGCGGGACAGGTTCATGGCACGGATTTCGCTGGGATATCCGGATGCGCGGTCCGAGGCGGACATGCTCGAAAACCACCAGGCCGGGTCACCGCTGGACAGCATCACCCCCGTTGTGGGGATGCGCGAAGCTTCGGCAATGATCGCCCGGGTCAGGGACGTCTACGTATCTGCGGCCGTGAAGGATTACACCGTCGCACTGGGCCGGGCTACCCGCGGGCACCCTGACCTGCGGCTGGGCGCCAGTCCGAGGGCGCTGCTCCAGCTCCTGCGGGCGGCCAAGGCGTACGCTGCGCTGGAGGGCCGCGATTTTGTCCTGCCCGACGACGTCGCAGGGCTGGCCGATCCGGTACTGGCCCACCGCCTGCTGCTGAACCGGAAGGCTGCGGGTACCGGTGAAAGCGCATCCGGCATTGTGGGATCCGTTGTTGCCTCGGTCCCGGTCCCCCGCTCGGCTGCCGCGCCGGAGCGTTCGCGCCGCTGATCCCCGGTGCCGGCAACGCGGCACCCCTAGCGAAAGGCCGCCATGGCACACTCCTTCGTCAGGGGGCTCTTCACGCCGCGCGGATGGGGCCTGCTGTCCGCCGGGGCCCTGGCCCTGCTGAGCGCGGCCGCCCTGGGGCGGAAGGACCTGCTGGCCCTGGCCGTCCTGCTGATTGCCCTGCCCGTGCTGGCCGCAGCCGCCCTGCGCCTGTTCCGGCCCAGGTTCGACGTCGAGCGTTCCTTCGCCCCGCCCCTGGTGGAAACCGGTACCGCCGCCACCGTAACGCTGCACATCACCAGCCGCAGCGGGCCGGCGTCGGCGACCCTGCTGCGGGAGGGGTTGCCGCTTCGGTTCGGGGCAAGCCCGGTGTTCCGCTTTCCGCCGGACGGACGGGCCGGGACGGGAACCGCCAGCTACGGGTACCGGCTGCGTTCCAGCCGCCGCGGGCTGTTTCCCATCGGGCCGGTGACGGCGGAGTTCCTGGATCCGTTCGGCCTGGCCCGGACGGTGCATACGGTGGGCGGCACCAACCATCTGGCCGTGGCCCCTGCCCCGCGGGACTTGGCCCCGCTGCCGCTCTTCGGCGCTCCGGGGACGGACGGATCCTCCCCCAGCAGGCGCCGCGGGACTCCCAGCGAAGACGACGTCAGCACCAGGGAATACCGCTACGGCGACCCGATGCGCCGGGTGCACTGGACAGCGACCGCCCGGCACGGGGAATTGATGGTCCGGCAGGAAGAGCCGGTCACGTCTCCCACTGCCTCCCTCCTGCTGGACCAGCGGCGGCTCTCCTACGGTGCCCCGGGCGCGTTCTCCGCTGACGAAGCCGGCGGGCTGCTCACCTCCGAGTCCTTCGAGTGGGCCGTCTCCGCCGTCATTTCGAGCGCCGTCCTGTTTTCCGAGACCGGCTATTCCCTGCGCTTTACGGACGAACTGTCCCGCCCCGGGCTTCGCCGCTCTCCTTCGGCCGTTGATCCCGGCGAACGCTTTTTCCACGGCGCGGACGGCATCCAGGACCTGGCCGAGGGGCTGGCTGCCCTGGGCCTGGAGGACACCGGGCAGGAAGCGGACGGCCTGTCTCCTGCGGCGTCTCCGTTCGGCGACGCCCTCTTGGACGAGCTGGCCGCGGGCCGCTCTCCCGGACCGTTGCTGGTGGTGGCCGGGCGCATCAGTGCGGCAGAGGCTGCCGCCCTTGCCCAAGTGACCCGTTATTCCCCCCAACCCATGGCGCTGCTGGTTGGCGACAGACCGGTGGAGCTGCGTCCGGCGCTGAAGATCCTGCGTGAGGCGGGGTGGAATGCGGCGGCCGCCACCCCCGCCACGCGGCTCTCCGCTGCCTGGTCGCTGCTGCACCCGGACCATGCCGCAGATACTGGGCAGCCCGACGCCGCAGCCACCGCACGCTCCGGCGGCTCCGCCAGGTCCGCCCGCGTTGGAAAGGGTTCCGCATGACCGCACTCCTCTCCCGTCCGCAGCCTGCAGGGCCGGCCGGCGGCACGCACGCGGATCCGGTGCCGGGGCCGGCGGACCGTCGGGGCAGCGCAAACCTGCTTGTCGGGGCTGCCACTGCTCTGGCCGTGCTGCTGGCTGCATTGAGCATCCACGGGGTAATCGAGGGCTGGTCCTGGCTTCCACCCCTGTTCCTGTCGGTAACGGTGCCCCTGGGCGCAACGGCCGGGGCACGGCGGATCGGCCTGCCGCTGCCGGCGGTTCCCCTGGCGGGAATCGCGGTGCTGGTGTGCACTTTGACCTGGCTTTTCGCTGCCTCGGTGTCAGTGCTCGGGCTGTTCCCGGGTCCGGCCGCGTTTGCCCGGGCCGACAGCCTTTTGGCGGAGGCGCGGACGGTGATCATCACCGAAGTTACCCCTGTACAGCCCCTGCCCGGGATTATCTTCCTCTGCTGTGCAGGGGTGGGGCTGGTGGCTGTCCTCGCAGACACCCTGGCAGCCACCCTGCGGATGCCCGCCACGGCCGGTCTGGGCTTGTTTGCGGTGGTCATGATCCCGGCAGTGCTGAAACCCGAGAGCCTCGGTTCCGGGTATTTCCTGCTGGCCGCCGCCGGGTTCCTGCTGCTGCTGGCCGCCGGATCCCGCCGTGAACAGCAGGGCCCCGGGGTTCCGGTGACGCGCGTCTGGCTGGGCAGGAGCACCGCCGTTGCGGCGTCTGCGCTCACGCTGGCGATGCTGCTTCCCGCTGTGCTGCCCGGCTTCACCGCCGGCGCCTTTCCGGAGGGATCCCGGTTCAACTTCTGGTCCGGCACCAGCGGGTTGAATCCCATCGTGACCCTGGGAAATGACCTGCGCCAGCCGCAATCCGCCGGCCGGATCACCTATGCCACCTCCTCCACGGAACCCGTCTACCTTCGCTCGACCACATTGGAGGACTTTTCCGGCCGGCGCTGGGCGCCTGACCTCCGGGCGGACGAGCGGCGTGACGGAGTGGCTTCGATGGCGCAGGGAACTACCGGCTACACCTCCCCCGAGGGCACCCCGGGAACCCCGGTGGTCACCCGGATCAGCAGCAACAGCTATGCCAGTCCGTGGCTGCTGGCCCCGTATTATCCGCTGAGTGTTTCCGGGGCCGACGGCGCCTGGTCCTGGGACCCGAAGACCATGACAATGCTCGACGACGGTTCCGGCAGCGCCGCCGGACGGGACTACCAGGTCCTGAGCGTTTCCGCCGACCTGACCCCCGAGCGGCTGGGCGGCCTGCCGGCGGCTGATCCCGGCACCGTGGACCCGGTCTTCACCGCCCTGCCGCAGGACATGCCCGAAAGAATCGCGGACGCAACCCGGGATGCGGTAGGCACGGCGTCGTCACCCTATGCCAAAGCCATGGCAATCCAGAGCTACCTTCGCGGCCCTGCGTTCTCGTATTCCCTCAATGCGCCTGTTGAGGGCGGATATGACGGCAACGGCATGGACGTCCTCTCGGAATTCCTGGAGCGCAAGGCCGGGTACTGTATCCACTTCGCTGCCGCCATGACCGTGATGGCCCGGCAGGAGGGCATTCCCAGCCGGATGGCGCTCGGGTATGCACCCGGGAAGGCCACCGGACGGACGCCGGATGGGACCGGCCCCAACGGCGAGGCGCTGCGCGAGTTCGAGGTGGATTCCACGGATGCCCATGCCTGGCCGGAACTGTACTTCGAAGGGGCCGGATGGGTCCGGTTCGAGCCCACGCCCTCGCGCGGTTCAGTGCCGGACTACGCACAGCAGGCCCGGCCCGCAGCCGGTGCCTCGGTACGCGACGATGACGACCCCCGGATTGGCCCTGCACAGCCGGCGGTACCGCAGACGCCGCGCGCAGCACCGCTTGAACCCGAAACCGTGCTGGAACCGGATGCATCACACGGCGCGGCCTGGGCAGGAGCCGCCCTGGCCTTGCTGGCCGCCGCGGGCGCGG